>JAUSJA010000036.1 GCA_030647905.1 Gemmatimonadaceae bacterium
ATCATCCCTGGCGACTCCGCGCCGCGATGGAGATAGCAGAAGCACTGGCAAGACGGACACAAACTGAACCCTCACCAGGGTGACATTTCTATCCGTGTAAGAACGGGGACATTTCTATCCGTGCTGGACATTGGCTTGACATCAAGCTTGTATCTGCCCCCGCAACCCGTCAACTTTCAAAGCTATGCCAGAAGAAGCGCTCATCGTCCGCGGAGCGCGGGAGCACAATCTCCGCAACATCGACGTTACAATTCCGCGTGACCGGCTGACGGTCATCACCGGCCTCTCCGGCTCGGGCAAGTCGTCCCTCGCGTTCGACACTATCTACGCCGAGGGCCAGCGCCGCTACGTCGAGTCTCTCTCGGCTTACGCCCGCCAGTTCCTCGGCTTGATGGAAAAGCCCGACGTGGATTCGATCGAGGGCCTCTCGCCTGCCATCTCCATCGAGCAGAAAAGCGCCGGACACAATCCGCGCTCCACGGTCGGAACCGTCACGGAGATCTACGATTACCTGCGGCTTCTCTACGCGCGCGCCGGAACGCCCCATTGTCCCAACTGCGGACGCCCCGTCGAGCGCCAGAGCGCCGGCCAGATCGCCGGCTCGATTCTCACCTGGCCCGAAGACACCAGGATCGAGATTCTCTCGCCCCTCGTTCGCGGAAGAAAAGGGGAATTCAAGGAGCTCTTCGAGGCGGCGCGCAAGCAGGGATTCGTCCGCGCATATGTTGACGGCGATCTCGTCGAGATCGCGAATCCGCCGCGACTCAATCGCAAGCTCAATCACAGCATCTCCGTCGTAGTGGACCGGCTCGCGGTGCGCGCCGAGGATCGCGGCCGCCTTGCCGACTCCGTCGAGACCGCGCTCAAGCTCTCCGACGGGCTCATCGAGGTCACACGCCAGGACGATCACAGCACGCATCTCTTCTCGGAGAAATACGGCTGTCCCGTCTGCGGCATCTCGCTTCCCGAGCTCGAGCCGCGACACTTCTCGTTCAACTCGCCGTTCGGCGCCTGCCCCGATTGCGGCGGCCTCGGCGTCCGGCGCGAGGTGAGCGAGCAGGTCATACTCGGCGACTCGAGCATCTCGATTCTGGAAGGCGTGATTCTCCCGTGGGGTGAGCCCGACGGTTATCTCAGGAAAGTCATTCTGCCGGGGCTGGCGAAGCAGTTCCAGTTCTCGCTCAACGCGCCGTGGGGTGAGCTTACGCAGCACGCGCGCGATGTCATGCTGTACGGGTCGAGCGGGCGGCGCGGCGGAAAACCCACGGACGCCGCCGGAAAATGGGAAGGCGTCATCGCCAACGTCCAGCGCAGATACAACGAGACTGAATCGGATGCGGTGCGCGTTCAGCTCGACGAATTCATGCAGGCGCGTCCCTGCACGACCTGCAACGGGCGCCGCCTCAAGCCGGAATCACTCGCCGTCACGATCGCCGACAAGAACGTCGGCGAAGTCACGGAGATGCCGATTACCGGCGCGCTCCGGTTCTTCGAGTCGATCCCGCTCCGTGAGAATGGCAGCCCCGGCCTCGATGCCGACATCGCCGGCCCCGTCCTCAAGGAGATTCGCGAGCGACTCCGGTTCCTCGACGACGTCGGCCTCGACTACCTGACGCTCGGCCGCGCCGCCGAATCGCTCTCCGGCGGCGAAGCGCAGCGGATTCGGCTCGCCACGCAGATCGGCTCGCGCCTCGTCGGTGTGCTCTACATTCTCGATGAGCCGTCCATCGGGCTTCACCAGCGAGACAATGCCCGGCTCCTCGCAACGCTTCGCCAGCTCCGCGATCTCGGCAACACCGTCATCGTCGTCGAGCACGACGAGGAGACGATGCGCGAGGCCGACCATCTCATAGATCTTGGCCCCGGCGCCGGAAAGCACGGCGGAATGGTGATCGCCGAAGGAACGGTCGATGAAGTGATGCAGCATCCCACGTCAATCACCGCGAAATATCTTCGCGGCGAAATCACCGTCGAGGTTCCCGCGGAGCGACGACCCGCGGATCCGGCGCGCGTCGTGCGCATTGAAGGCGCGCGCGAGCACAATCTTCGCAACGTGGACGTGGAGATTCCCCTCGGTCTCTTTGTCGCCGTCACCGGCGTGTCCGGCTCAGGCAAGTCCACGCTGATCGAGGACATCCTTCACAACGCCCTTGCGCGGCATTTCTACCGCGCGCGCGTCGTGCCCGGAGCGCACGATCGCATCACCGGCCTTCATCACATCGACAAGGTCATTGACATTGACCAGAGTCCGATCGGTCGCACCCCCCGGTCCAATCCCGCGACGTACACTGGCCTTTTCACTCCCATCCGCGAGCTGTTCGCCGAGCTGCCCGAGGCGAAGATCCGCGGCTATGGTCCGGGCCGATTCTCGTTCAACGTGAAGGGCGGTCGCTGCGAAGCGTGCGAAGGCGACGGACTGGTGAAGATCGAGATGCACTTCCTCCCGGACGTCTACGTTCCATGCGACGTGTGCAAGGGAAAGCGGTACAATCGCGAGACGCTCGAGGTGCGGTTCAGGGGATTGAGCATCGCCGACGTGCTCGATCTCACCGTCGAGGACGCGCTCGCGTTCTTCGAGAACCAGCCGCGCATCTACCAGAAGCTGCACACGCTGAACGACGTAGGGCTCGGCTACATCCACCTCGGCCAGAGCGCCACGACACTGTCTGGCGGTGAAGCTCAGCGGGTGAAGCTTGCCACGGAGCTATCGAAACGCGACACCGGCCGTACCTTCTACATTCTCGACGAGCCCACGACAGGTCTGCATTTTGAGGACGTTCGAATGCTGCTCGACGTGCTGCACCGGCTGGTGGAGCGCGGAAACACTGTCCTCGTCATAGAGCACAATCTCGACGTGATCAAGACCGCCGACTGGATCATAGATCTCGGCCCCGACGGCGGCCTCCGCGGCGGCGGAATCGTCGCGACCGGAACTCCCGAGGACGTTGCGGCGGTAAAGGAATCGTACACCGGTCAGTTCCTGGGTCCCCTTCTGAGTCGGCAGCTGCGCCGTAAGGCCGGCTGACGCCGGGAGTACTTCTATATATGGTATCGCTGCTCGACATCATCGGCCCGGTCATGGTGGGCCCCTCATCCAGCCACACGGCAGGTGCGTGCCGCCTGGGACTCCTCGGCCGCGGGCTCGTGAGCGGGACCCCTCAGTCGGCCCTGCTGGAGCTCCACGGTTCATTCGCCCGGACGGGTGAGGGCCACGGCACAGACAAGGCGCTGGTCGCCGGGCTCCTCGGCTTCAGGCCCGATGACGAACGCATCCGCACGGCACTGGAGATCGCCGAGAAGGACGGCCTCGACTACCGTTTCGAGAAGACCACACTTTCAGAGTCGGTGCATCCAAACACCGTCCGAATGACCCTCGAGCGGGGCGACATCAAAGCCACGCTGGTGGGCTCGTCTCTCGGCGCCGGACGCGTGTTCGTCACCGAGATAGATGGTTATCCGGTCGAAGTGACTGGAAACTTCCACACCATCGCTCTCGTAGCTGAAGACAGGAAGGGTTCCATCGCACGAATCACCGGCATTCTCGCCGAGCACGACATCAACATCGCGACGCTGCGCCTCACGCGGAAACAGAAGGGAGGAGATGCGTTCATGGTGATCGAGTGCGACGAGTCGCCGGGCGACGGCGTGCGGGACGAGCTCCGGGCGCTCAACTGGGTGCGCTGGGCTCGCCGGCTCGACAAGGTGAGCGGGGCCTAAGTGTATCGCTCGCTTGCGGATGCCATCAGGGACGCCGAAGCACAAGGCCGGTCGCTCGCGCAGATCGCGCTGGCGCGGGAGTCCGAGGATCAAGGTCGTAGTATTGAAGACATACGGGGGTCGCTCAGGCGCGCCCTCGAGGTGATGCGGGGCGCCATCGGCGAAGGGATGACCGGCGATCTTCACTCGGCGTCGGGACTGGTTGGCGGGGATGCGGCGAAGCTGCACAATAACGCAGCGGGGCCGCTGAAGGACACGCCGTTCCGGGACATCCTGGCGCGCGCGCTGGCGGTGCAGGAAGTGAATGCCGCGATGGGTGTGATCGTTGCCGCGCCAACCGCGGGCGGTGCAGGGACACTTCCCGCAGTGTTGACGGGGCTGGCGAAGGCGCAGTCGATTCCGGAAGAGCAGCTACTGGACGCGTTGGCGACGGCGGGCCTCATCGGTGCGGTAATCGCCGAGCGGGCGTCGCTGTCGGGTGCTGAAGGAGGATGCCAGGCGGAAACCGGGGCGGGGGCGGCGATGGCCGCCGGGGCCGCGACGGAAATGCTCGGCGGAACCCCGAGCCAGGTGGGCTATGCGGTAGCGCTGACGATGCAGGGAATGCTGGGGCTGGTGTGTGATCCGCTCGGCGGGCTGGTGGAGCTGCCCTGTGTATTCAGGAATGCGACCGGCTCGGCGATCGCCCTCGCGGGGATCGAGATGGCGTTGGCCGGAATCACCTTCGCCATTCCAGCCGACGAGGTGATAGACGTGATGGGTGAGATTGGCAGGGAGATGGACGTTCGCTATCGTGAGACCGCGGGCGGCGGGCTGGCCGCGACGCCCACCGGACGCAGGCTGGCGAAGGAACGGCTGTACCAGATTCGCAGGTCCTGAGCACCCTTTTTACTGGTAGTCGTTCGTCTTATTCGGTATCTTGGCGAACGCTGGTTCATATGAGGCAATGACCCGACATGAGCATTTTCGATCGCCTGGCCCGTCTTTTCAGATCCAACGTCAACGACATGATCTCCTCGGCGGAACAGCCCGAGAAGATGCTGAATCAGATCATCATCGACATGCGCTCGCAGCTGGTGAAAGCGAAGCAGCAGGTCGCTGCCGCGATCGCAGACGAAAAACGTCTGCAGGATCAGACGGCGCAGGAGCTGCGCGAGGCGGAAGAGTGGGAGCATCGCGCTATGCTCGCGGTGAAGGAAGGTCGTGATGATCTCGCCAAGCAGGCGCTGATGCGCCGCGGCGAGCACGTCTCCCGCGGCTCGCAGATGCAGCTCACGTGGGAAGCGCACAAGCAGGAAACCGACCGCCTCAAGGAGTCGCTGCGCGGCCTCAACGACAACATCGAAGAAGCTTCGCGCAAGAAGAATCTCCTCCTCGCCAAGCAGCGCCGCGCCGAAGCGCAGAAGCGTATCTCCGAGACGATGTCCTCCATCTCCGAGAAGTCGGCGTTCGAAGCGTTCGCGCGGATGGAAGCGAAGATTGATCAGAACGAGCGACAGATCCGCGCCCACGTCGAGATCAACGAGGAGTTCTCCGGCGATCGTCTCGCCAGCGACTTCAAGCGACTCGAGGCGACGGCTGGCACGGCCACCGCCGATGCGCAGCTTATCGCGCTCAAGCAAGAAATGGGTCTCCTTGCCGCACCCTCGCCTGACGCCAATAAGCAGCTGAACGCCGGACAGACGCAGGCTGACGAGATTCCCGATGCGGAAGAGATCCACGACGAGAACGCGACCACTTGACTGACGCGTTAGGGGGCCAGCACTTCAAGCTGGCCCCGGCCCTTGCGACGGTAGTCCTCACCGTCCTCGCGCTGTGGATGGTTGGCACCACGGCCAGTGTGTTTCTGCTCCTTTTCGTGTCCATCATCCTCTCGCTTTACATCGGGGCCGTTCGCGACCTTCTGGTAAAGCGCGGCCGGGTGCCCGATCGGATTGCGTTTTTCATAGCGGTAGTCGGCACGATCGTCGCCATCGTCAGCCTGTTCACGCTGCTGGTTCCGCCGGTGTTGGAACAGACGCGCGCGCTCCTCACCGTCCTCCCGGACATGATTACCAAGTGGGAGAGCGGGCTCGATAGATTCGCGGGACGCTTCCCGGCCCTGCGCGAGATGTGGAAGCCGGGTGAGCACAAGGTCCTTCAAACGGTCTACGACCAGCTGGCCTCCAACGCCGGCGACGTCGTCCCGAAGGTCTTCTCGGCCGTCCGCGTGCTGATCGAGATCTTTGCCGTCATGGTGATGAGCATCTATCTCGCGCTTCAGCCTGGCGTGTACCGCGAGTGGCTCATCGCGCTTTGTCCGCCGGTGCACCGCGATCTCATTCGCGACGTTCTTCGCGATCTCGCCGACGCGCTCCGGTCATACATCGTCGCCCAGCTGCTGGCGATGACGGTGCTTGCTGCGTTCACGGCGCTGGGACTTTACCTTCTGAATGTCCCTTACTGGCTGACGTTCGGGATCTTCACTGGCATGGTGGCGATCGTGCCGTTCTTTGGCACGCTGCTTTCCACGATTCTGCCGGCGCTTGTCGTGCTCGGCGCTCCGGGCGGCGGGACGCATGCGCTCCTCGTGATTCTGCTCGGTGTGCTCGTGCACCTTTTCGAGGGCAACGTCGTCGCCCCGCTCGTGATGTCGCACAAGATCGAGTTGCCCCCGGTGCTGACGATCATGGCAGTGTTGGTGATCGGCAAGCTGCTCGGCCCGCTTGGGCTTGTAATCGCAGTGCCGGCACTCGTCTCGATCATGGTGATCATCCGGCGGATCCTCATCAACCGCATTTACGAAGGGAAGGGCTTCAGGAAGAGCACTCGCGACCGGTCGTTCGTGCTCAGGGTGCCTGCGCCCGACGGGGGAGTTCTGCTGCCGAGCGAGCCGCTGGCCGACGTGCTCCACTTCCGCCAGAACATCGAGTTGCTGGTTCCGCCGGTCGTCGTGCGGACCGCCTGACGATTCTCGCGCCAGCGAACGGCGACGCCGCTCCATTTCGATGGGCGGCGTTTTCTTTTGGTGACCTTGAATTCGGGAGCGTTGATAATGTGAGCCATGTCGGCGATCCCGGCGTTCACCGCCATACCACGTGCAGCGCCAGTTCTATCAATGCGCGGAGTGCGCAAATCCTTCGCGAAAGGGCTGGCAAGATCGGTGCACCGGACCCTCGCGTTGAGTGACGTGGATCTCGACCTTTGGCCGGGAGAGATCGTCGCCCTCGCGGGGCCCGAGTGCGCGGGAAAGACCACGCTTCTGCAGTGCGCGGCCGGTCTGCTTAGACGCGACGGTGGTGACATGACCTGGTTCGGCGAGGCATTCGCCGGCGGCGGATGCGTGCCGGGCGTCGCCTGTGTCCCCGCAGTGCCGGTCTTCTATCCGTTCCTTACCGTGCGTGACGTTCTCGAGTACAGAGCGGGGAGGGAAGCGATTCCCCGCGATCGGCGGGCCGTAGCGATTGACACCGCGCTCGAGCAGCTCGCGCTCTCGGCGATTTCCGGGAACCGCATCGCGCAGCTGTCGCGCGACGATATCAAGAGGCTCGCCGTCGCCGAGGCGCTGGTGTGCGAGCCAGCCGCGATTCTGATGGATACTGCTACGTCCGATATGTGCGCTGCGGTGTCGGCGACGACATGCGCGGCGCTGGAGCTGTACGCGGCAAGCGGAATGGCGGTGATGATCGCCGTGCGCGATCCGGGCGATGTTGCGGTGGCAGCCAGTCGCATCGTCATGCTCGGTGACGGTCACATACGGAGGTCGTTCTCGCTCGACTCCTCCGGAAGATCGGCGTTTCCGCTGCTGCCGTCCGCTTCGCGTTTCGTCGCCGAGACGATTCACTGACATACGGCCCCGGGGCAATGCAAAGCCCTCACCAGACAGGTTGACCCACTACGCGCGTTGACCCTCCAGACCGTGGAGTCTAGCTTGCACGCCATGGCCGAATTCCGTCTCTACAACACGCTGACCCGCAGCATCGAGATTCTCGCGCCTGAAGATGGCTCGACGGTGCGGATGTACACCTGCGGTCCGACGGTCTACAATCCCGCGCACCTCGGGAATTTCCGCACATTTCTGTTCGAGGATCTGCTGAGGCGCTCGATCAGGCTCTACGGGTGGAACGTCTACCAGGTCATGAACCTCACCGACGTTGACGACAAGATCATCAAGCGCGCCGACGAGCGCGGACTGACCATCGGGGAAGTGACTGAGCCGGTGATCGGCACGTTTCACTCTGACCGCCGCTTTCTTTGTGTCGAGGACGCGGAAGAGTATCCACGCGCGACTGAGCACATTCCCGAGATGATCGCTCTCGTCGCCAAATTGGTGGAGAAGGGCCTCGCGTATCAGGCGGACGACGGCTCCGTGTACTATGCGATCGACCGGTTTCCCGGCTACGGCCGACTGTCGCGTCTCGACACGCGCGAGATCAGGAGCGGCGCGCGGGTCGCGCAGGATGACTACACCAAGGAGAACGCGCAGGACTTCGCGCTGTGGAAGGCGGCGAAGGAGGAAGACGAAACCGCCGCCGCAGCGTGGGATTCGCCATGGGGAAGGGGACGCCCGGGCTGGCACCTCGAATGCTCGGCGATGGCGATGCGCTACCTCGGCGTCACGATGGACATCCACTGCGGCGGGGTGGACCTGGTCTTTCCACATCACGAGGATGAGATCGCGCAGTCCGAAGGCGCGACGGGCGAGCCGTTCTCGCGCTTCTGGTGCCATGGAGAATTTCTTCTCACCGACGGCAGCAAGATGGCGAAGCGAGTCGGAAACGTCGCGACTGTCTCCGACCTTCGTGAGCAGGGAGTTTCCGCTGCGGCATTCCGCGCGTTTGTCTTCTCGACGCACTATCGGAAGCAGCTGAATCTCTCCGCCGAGGCGCTCGAGGCGGCGATGGAGGGCGTACGGCGCGTTGGCGATTTCGCCGACCGGCTGGGTTCGGCGAAGGGCGGAACTCCGCAGCTCGCGGACGTTGCGAGGGACGCCGAGCTGGAGGTGAGCGAGGCGCTGTTCGATGACCTGAACGCACCGCTGGCGATGGGTGCGCTCTTCACTTTCATCCGGAAGGCGAACGCCGAGCTCGACCGTGGCGGAAGCGATGCCGGGGGGTTGGAAGCGGCACGCGCCGCGTTCGCGCGGATCAACGGCGTGCTGGATATCGTTCCGGATCTGGAGAAACGGGACGATGCTGCGGAGATCGAGGGGCTTCTGACGGAGCGGCGGGGAGCGCGGGAGCGGCGTGATTTTGCGAAGTCCGACGCCATCCGGAAGTCGCTCGAGGAGCGCGGAATCGCGATCGAGGACGGTCCTTCCGGCACTCGGTGGAAGCGGGTTCGGTAGGAGCGAAAACGCTTTCAGGAAGCGCACTTCGGCGCACTTCGGTGCCGTTGACACCCCCCTGTAAATGGGCTATTCTAACAGGCTTGCGTAGAATCGCTGTTTGCTGACGTAGCTCAATTGGCGGAGCAGCTGATTTGTAATCAGCAGGTTGCGAGTTCGATTCTCGCCGTCAGCTCTGCCAGATGAATTGGGTGTGCGTCTTGCTCCGGGTTTCGGACGGCTGGTCTTACGGAATTTGGGTGGGGTACCCAAGTGGCCAACGGGAGCAGACTGTAAATCTGCCGGCTTACGCCTTCGAAGGTTCGAATCCTTCCCCCACCATGGTGGCTCGATGGGGCGGGTTTTTTTGTTGTGTAGTGCGGGAGTAGCTCAGTTGGTAGAGCACTAGCCTTCCAAGCTTGTGGTCGCGGGTTCGAGTCCCGTCTCCCGCTTGGGTAAGAGATGTGCAGTCGCTCGCGTAGCTCAGTTGGTAGAGCACACCCTTGGTAAGGGTGAGGTCATCGGTTCAATCCCGATCGCGAGCTCTTGGTTGTGGGGAAAGAGTGGCAGGGCGCCGCTCTCGTGTGTTTCGTAACTGCAATTAGAGGAAAGAATGGGAAAAGCGAAATTTGAGCGGACGAAGCCGCACGTAAACGTTGGAACGATTGGCCACGTTGATCACGGGAAGACGACACTGACGGCGGCGATCACGTCGATCCAGGCAAAGAAGGGCCTGGCCCAGCCGGTCGCCTT
>JAUSJA010000037.1 GCA_030647905.1 Gemmatimonadaceae bacterium
ATCATCCCTGGCGACTCCGCGCCGCGATGGAGATAGCAGAAGCACTGGCAAGACGGACACAAACTGAACCCTCACCAGGGTGACATTTCTATCCGTGTAAGAACGGGGACATTTCTATCCGTGCTGGACATTGGCTTGACACCCAAATTGACTTGGGATTCCAGACTGGCTAAGTTAAAAGGCTGTAACGTTTTCTCACACCTGCAGTTGACCAATGGCATACGCAATCATCCGTAGCGGCGGCAAGCAGTTCCGCGCCGAGTCGGGCAAGACACTCAGAATTCCCAGCCTGCCGGGTGACGCTGGCTCGAAGGTCATGTTCAACGACGTGATCCTCGGATCCGACGGGGACAAGACGCTCGTCGGCGTTCCGGCGCTCAAGGGCGCTTCGGTGGCGGCCGAGATCGTGAAGCACGGCCGCGACAAGAAGATCGTCGTCTTCAAGATGAAGCGGCGCAAGAACTACGCAAAGAAGCAGGGTCACCGCCAAGGCTTCACCGAAGTCCGTATCGGCGACATCACGCTCGGATAAGAGGCATTTCAGATGGCACACAAAAAGGGCGTCGGCTCGTCCAGAAACGGGCGCGACAGCAATCCACAGTACCGCGGCGTGAAGAAGTTCGGTGGTGAGAAGGTGATCGCCGGCAACATCATCGTTCGCCAGTGCGGCACCAAGTGGCACCCGGGTCGCAATGTCGGCCTCGGTACCGACTTCACGATCTACGCGCTCATTGACGGCTTCGTGAAGTTCGAGCACAAGAACCGCACGCGCTTCAAGGTCAGCGTCTATCCCGCTCAGCAGGAGACGGAAACCGCGGCGTAAGCGCTCGACTCCGGTCGAACCCAGAGCCTCCGCATTGCGGGGGCTTTTTGCGCCGCCGTTCTTTGCGCCACCGTTCTTTGCGCCACGGTTCTTTGCGCCACCGTTCTCTGCGCCACCGTTCTCTGCGCCTCTGCTCTCTCTGCGTCTCGCGGTTCCCGAAACCCGCGGCTGTTTTTTTGCGTAGAATACTGGAGCAGGACTGCCACTCCAACACGAGACGACAATGGCGTTCATCGACAAGCTGAAGGAAGAGCTCGACCGTGCCGGCCGCGCCGCGCAGGGCGCGCTGGACGAAGGCAAGAACCGCCTCGAGGCGTTCCGCACGCGGAAGCTCGCTGACAAGGCAGCACAGGCCCTGGGCTACGCCGTTTTCCGCGCGAAGCAGAACGGAAGCGAGATAGACGGCGATACATACACGCGGCTCGCTGCAACGCTCGCCACGCACGACGCTGAAGCCACAAAATACGAGGGCGAGATGGAGGAGAAGCGCAAGGAGCAGCGCGGCTCGTCACCGGCTGACACTGCCGCACCGTCGGCAGATGCCAGTGCCGCGGATTCCACTGGTGCGTCATCGACGCATTCTTCGTCGTCCGGGCCGGATGTCGGCACTCCGCCCGGCGCGTAGGACGTCTCCGGCTGAGATCGTCCGGCTACGCAGAAAAGAAGGGCCCGGCGATTTCTTGCCGGGCCCCTTCTTCGTCTGCTTCACACAAGTGCTGTCGCTGCCGCCCGGCTACTTCCGGATTGGCAGCGCCTGTCCGGGAGGAAGTGTCTTGTATCGCTCGGTGAGAAGCTCCTGCCGGTCGGGCTCCGTGTACTCCCGTCCGCGGACGAGCACGTGCTCGGGCACGGTGGTGAATTCAAACGGATCGCCGCTCCACACAACGACGTTTGCGTCGTGTCCGGCCTGGATTGAACCGATCCTGTCCGCCACCCCGAACACCTCGGCCGGCGTCAGTGTCACTGCGCGAAGCGCGTCATCCCAGCTCATTCCGTAGGCGACGGCATTGCCCGCCTCCTGCTTGATGTTGCGGACGTTGAAGCCTTCATCATCGGCACCGGAGTTTCCAATCACGACGACCTGAACGCCGGCCCGCCTCAGAAGTCCGACGTTTTCCTGGGTGGAGCCCAGCTGCGTGAAGCTCCCCGGAATGTTGTTCATCGCGCCTGCGAGGACAGGCACCTTTGCCGCGGCAAGCTTGTCGGCGATCATCCATGCCTCGGCTCCACCGCCGATGATGATCCTTATGTTGTTCTCCCGGCCGATGCGGAGCGCGGCATCTATGTCCGTGGACTTGTCGGCTGAAACGAGCAGTGGAAGACGCCCATCGACGACCGGGATCATCGCCTGCAGATCGAGACGACTGGCGGAATAGTCGCGAGTCTCTGCGCGTTCATACGCGGCGCGATTCTTCATGAAGGCCCGAGTGTCCTCGATCAGCTCGCGCAGCCTGACCAGGAGTTCTCCTCGTGCGCCCACGCCGGCACCGCCAGGAGACTGGACTTGCGCGAGCATGGCGACGGGCGTCCGTAACACCATGTCCGTTGGCATCCCTTCGATGAGGGTGAGCATCGATGCCTGACCGGACACGAGCTGGTTTCCGCCGGGCAGCACGACGACGTTCGTCACGCCTTCCCGCCGCGCCGGCCCGATCAACACCGAGCGCGTGTTCAAACCTTCCCACGCCGTGAACGCCGCGGCGACATTGTCATGTCCGAGCGCGGTCGCGTCGCGCGTGTCCGCCACCGCTCCGACCTCGATGAGTCCAAGCCGCGTTGACGAATTGATGAGCCCTGGCGTGACCCATTTGCCGGCGGCGTCGATGCGTCGAGCGTCCGCGGGAATCGTCACGTTCGCGCCAACCGCGACGATCTTGCCGTCACGGATGAGGACTGTGCCGTTCTCGATCGGCGAGCTGCTCACCGGATAGACCCTGCCTCCGGTGATAGCGATGGTCTGAGCCGACGCACCGGCGCTCATCACCGCGATTGCGGCGGACGCGGTGAATACGCGACTGAGTCTGTTGTGTATGTATCTCATTTGCTGGTTCCGGGAAGCGGGACAAAGCCGAGCTCGAAATCGGTGCGCCACTGCTGGCGGGGATCGAGACGATCGAAGTACATCGAGCCGTCAATCCACACCTTTTCGGGGCGTGAATAGACGCTGAATGGGTCGCCTGACCACAGAATCAGGTCGGCGTTCTTGCCGGGCTCGATCGATCCAATCTTGTCGTCGAGTCCCAGCTGCCACGCGGGATTGATCGTGAGCCACTTGATGGCCTGGTCCTCGGTGATCGGGATGCCGGCCGCGATGCCGGCGGCCATCGCCTTGGCGGCTTCCTGGTTCAGGCGCTGTGAGCCGGATGGGTCGTCGGAATGCACGGCGACCTTCGCACCGGCGCGATCCACCAGAGCGATGTTGGCCTTGATGCCGTCGAGCGCCTCCATCTTGAACTGGCCCCAGTCAGCCCAGAGCGACGCGCCGATGTTTTCCTTCGCCAGTATGTCGCCGATCTTGTACGCCTCCACGCTGTGGTGGAAAGCGCGAATCCTGTATCCGAACTCGTTCGCGATGTCGATCATCTGAGCCATCTCGTCTGCACGATAGCAATGGTTGTGCACGAGGATGTTGCCCCGGAGTACTTCAGCGAGCGTTTCCTGACCCAGGTCACGCGTCGGCGGATCGCCCTTGTGATCCTTGTTCCACTTGTCCCAGCGACGACGGTACGCTTCGGCCTGAATCCACGCCGCGCGGTAGCCGGCGACGTTGCCCATGCGCGTGGACGGACCGCGCTGCGCGTACACACGCTTTGGATTCTCTCCGCAAGCCATCTTGAGGCCGTACCTGGCACCCGGGAACTTCATCCCCTGCACGGTGCGCGACGGAACGACCTTGAGGACGGCACTCCTGCCGCCGATGAGGTTGGCCGAACCGGGCAACACCTGAAGCGTCGTCACCCCGCTGGCGAGATTGCGCGGGAACTGCGGATCCTGCGGCCAGACAGAGTGTTCGGCCCAGACGTTCGCCGTGACGGGGTTGGTGGCTTCATTGCCGTCGCTCTGCGCCTGTCCTCCTGGTGCCGCATACACGCCGAGGTGCGAGTGCGTGTCAATGATACCCGGTGTGACGTATTTGCCCGCGCCGTCAATGACGTTGGCGCCGGTGGGGATCGTGACCGTCGGGCCGACAGCGACGATCTTGCCGTCGGTGACGGAAAGCATTCCGTTCCTGATCGTCGGACCAGCCGCGGTCATGATGTTGACATTGCGGATCACGAGCGGCGCCGAACTGCGGCGGGCGTAGGTGCTCGGGAACGGATCGGCGTTCGGTGCGGACACGCCACCCATGCCGGGCGGCGCCGAATCCTTCGCGGCGACCGGCGCAGGCTGCTGTGTCGTCCTTGCCGGCGCGCATGCCGAGATTGCCGCGAGCGCGGCGAGGGTGAGGAAATGACTTTTCATCGAAATAGTTGCTCCTCCGGAGCTCACTGCCTGTACGAGAGACGTTCGAACGCGGGGTAACTTAGCTGCCATCAGTCGTGGCGGCAGGGCGCGAAATGTAAGGGATTAGTCAGCCGCTGCCGCTTTCTGCGCCGAACGCCACCCGACGTATGCGTCCACCCTGTCGGTGCAGATACCATCGACGCGCGCTGCGGCGAGCGTCGTCCAGACGGACTCATCGTTGGGAGTCCACGCTATCACGCGACCGCCGCAGGCGTGAACGTCGATCACGAGCGACGCGTCGATAAAATCGGAATGCTGCCAGAGATCCGATGCGCCCGCCGCACGCATCGCTCCACATGAATCTACCAGGCGGGATACCTGGAGCACGCCCGTTCTCACGGATGGGTTGAGCTCCAGCACGCGCTTGGTCGTGCGATGATCGAAGGAATGAACGGCGTAGTTGTCGGCATTCACGGGATGCCGGCGAAGGCAGCGTGACACGGTCTCCTCGATCCCCTCCGCCTTGATCTCGATAAATACGCGCGCGCTGCTGCCGATCACCTCCAGCACGTCATCGAGCGTGGGAATGGCGACGTCAACGCTGAGGCGAATCGTGGCGATGTCGCTCGAGTCGAGCCCGGCAATCGGTCGCGCGTCCTGCTCACCGCCGCCGGCTGGGCGAATCGCCGGATTGTGGTGTACGAAGACGACGTTGTCCGCGCTCGCGTGGACGTCCAGCTCGATCCCGTCCGCGCCAGCTTCGATTGCGGCAAGGAAAGCGGGAATCGAGTTCTCGGGAGCGAGCGTGTGCAGTCCGCGATGCGAGATTGCATCGGGGAAATCATGTCTGGAGTACATTGGATATCGTGATCGGCCGGGCCTAATGATACGTCTTAACTATGCGGCCCGCCGAGCGTCTACCATGTTGAATTGAATGAATTCCGGAACCCAGAGCGGAGGAGACTCCGATCGCGAGTTGATCGAGCGGTGGAAGACGGGGGATTCGCGGGCGGCGACGCTGCTCGTGGGCCGGCACGCCGACGCGCTCGCGCGGTTCGCCGTCAGCTCGGGGGAAAGGGAAGAGGTCGAAGAGCTCGTTCAGGACACGTTTGTGCGGGCATTCTCATCGCTCGACACCTTTCGCGGCGAGAGCTCGCTCCGGACCTGGCTCTTTACGATAGTACGCAGACTGATGCTGGACCGCCGGCGGTCGGAGCGGCGTGAGAGGGCCACGGTTCCAGTCGAGACAGCGGATGTGGTGACGGCGTACGACGCGCTGGACTCGCTGCTCGCGGAGGAGACGCAATCGCGGGTCAGAATGGCGATAGACGCACTGTCGCCGATGCAGCGGGAGGTTTTCATCATGCGGGTCGAGCAGGGGCTGTCATACAGGGAGATCGCCGCCGTCACGGCAACGACTGAAGGCGCGGCGAGAGTTCATTACCACAACGCGATGCGCGCTGTGAAGGAGTTTCTCAGTGAATGATTGCGTGAATGCGGAAGTCCGCGATGCGCTGCCCGATCTTGTCCACGAGCGTCTGAGCGAGCTCGACACGGCGACGATGAAGGCGCATGTCGAGGCGTGCGCCACGTGTCGTGCAGAACTTGCGCTGCTCGGCGAGGTCCGTTCTTCCGCGCCGCTGGCGCCGAAAATGGACGTCGTGCGGCTGGTCGCCGCGCTGCCTTCATATGCCGGCGCGGCCGTACTTGCGCTGTCCCTACATGAGAAGCCCGCGCGATTCTCCCGGCACAGCCTGTGGATGGTTGCGGTCGCATCACTTCTCGTGGCCGTGGGTGGCACCGCAGTCATTCGGAACGGTGCAAGCCCCCTGGCGACGCGTGCAGTTGACGTGGCTTCCGCCCCCGGCGTCGCGACGCCGGCAGCTCATGCTGCTCCGTCGGTCGAGCGTGCGAGCCGGCAGCTGGCTTCGCTGTCACTCGTCGGCGGAGTCCAGGATCTGAGCGATACACAAATTGAGGCGCTCCTCTCCCAGCTCGACGGCGTGGAGAGCCTTCCGTCTGCTGAGCCGCAGTCGGTAACCATTCCGCTTGACGATCTCGAGGGAGGTATATGATGCGGCGTAGAGCCATGAGAGCAGCATGCCTGGCGGTCGCCGGGATGATCGTTGTCGTCGGAAGCGCTGGTGCGCAGGTCAGGCCAGACTCCACCCGGGCGGGACAGCCGAACGTGCGCCGCGAGATGCTCGAACAGCGACTGCGGGAGCGCACGGGCGAGCTCGTGCGCAGGCAACTGCATCTCACCGACGATCAGATGACGCGCCTCCAGGCCAGCAACAGGCAGTCCGAACAGCAGCGTGTCGCGCTTGTGTCGAAAGAGCGCGACGTTCGGCGCGAGCTTCGCCAGCAGATCATGTCTGGAGACGCCGCGAATCAGGACCGCGTCGCTCAGCTCCTCGACCAGAGCATGCAGCTGGAGCGCCAGCGCCTGGACCTGGTACAGAACGAGCAGCGGGAGCTGGCGAAATTTCTCACTCCCGTTCAGCGCGCAAAGCTTTTCGGTCTGCAGACCGAGCTTCGGAGGCGCGTGCAGGCCATGCGAAACGGAGCAGTGCAGCGCGGTGGACCTTTGAGCTACCCGAGGAGATTCGAGAGATAGGCGGCAGAGCAGTGACCCGGATTTCTTCAGGAACAGCTGGAGAAGCTTGCCGGTGGATCCGCCGGATTCGGCGGAACATTCGGATCGGTATTCCTTTCCGCGTTGGGATACAGGAGCCAGCACCGCTTCGCAAAAATTGAGGTCGCCGATACGAGGCCGAGCCGCCGCACGTCCTCCCAACGCAGTCCCGTGCCGAACAGCTCGTACTTCCTCTGCTTGTATATCTCCGCGACGATGTTGTCCCGTGTTGGCGTATGCCTCGGCCTTGATCAGCATCAGCTCTCCCGGCCAGTAGAACGCAATGTGCGCACCGTGCTCGAAGGCTCGGTGCGGCGCGCCGGCAAGCGCGTGCGCATCACGGCGCAGCTCATTGACGTCACCGACGGTTACCATCTGTGGTCGGAGCGCTACGATCGCGAGATCGAAGATGTATTCGCGGTGCAGGACGAGATCGCGGCGGCGAATGCGATCCGCTTCGCGCCGGATCTTGCGGAGTCGCACTGCGCGCGGGCGATTCAACTGCTGATGTGCGAATGGAACTGGACCGAGAGCGAGCGCGCCTTCAAGCGCTCCATGCAACTCAATCCTGGCTACCCCCAGTCGGGTGCCTGGTACCACATGATGTATCAGGGCTTTGTGTGCGGCGCGTCGGATGATGCCCTCGCCGGGGTCAAGGCGTACCAGTTGCGGGATCAGCGCTCGGCGTATCTCACGACCATGGTCGCGCAAATCTACGGCTTTGGGTTCAGCGAGCCGTCCGCCGAAGTGTGGGTGGATCGTGCCGTGGCGATGGCTCCGGATGCGTTCTACCCGCTCTGGGCTCGCCAAGTGTACCTGGCATCCATTCGCGATTGGCCACGGGCCATCGAGGCGTCGAACACGGCGGTGGCGGCCCCGGGGCGGCAGGTAGTGACACTGCAGAGCCTGGCGCTCACCCTCGTCGAGTCAGGTGATACCGCCGGTGCGCACGCGGTCTACGATGAGATTCGGGCGCGCGCCGTGCGCGAGTACGTGGCCCCGATGATATTGGCGTCGGTGGAAGCCGCACTCGGCGACACCGACGCTGCCATCGCCCATTGTCACGAGGCGGTCCAGCGGCACGATCCGTTCTTCATCCGCTTTGCCCACGGTTGGCCAGGAGCGCTCCACCTCCAGGCGCTGCCTGAGTATCGTCGGCTGGCGGCATCAATCGGGCTGCCGGGCTACACGGTGGCTGCGAATGACTGACGCAGCCGAACTGACGCGACTGTCGGCCGCCCTCGCCGGCCGCTACGCGATCGAGCGCGAACTCGGCGCCGGCGGCATGGCGACGACAGGAAGCGACGAGAGGAACAGCGCCGCAACCAGTTGGATTGCGGTGCGGCTACGTAGGAGGGACATTCGGACCAGTCTCCGCTGAGGCGATGGTAGCTGAAACAATTCGGCGATCATTGTCTATGACTCGGGACCTGTCAAACAAACATGAGATCGCGACCTGGCCACGAGAGGAGTGATGCCGCCCTTTCCCGGAGCTTGTCCGGCGCGGATGTCAGGTGTAAATACCGGATTCGGCCCGGGTGGCGGAATCGGTAGACGCAAGGGACTCAAAATCCCTCATGCTTCGGCATATACGAGTTCGAGTCTCGTCCCGGGTATTTCGTTTGTACCCTGGCACACGCGCATCGAGCGCACGTGCCGGGGTTTCTGCTTCACGAGTCGGTCCACATGCCATCCATGCGAGCAGTCGTCATCCGACAACCCGGCGGTATTGAGGCCCTCGAGCTCGAAAACCGTCCGATCCCCGAGCCCAGACTCGGCCAGATCCGGATTCGCGTCCACGCGTCGGCGCTGAATCGCGCCGACATATCGCAGCGGCTCGGCAGATATCCGGCGCCTCCCGGAGTGCCAGCCGACATTCCGGGTCTGGAATACGCCGGCGAGGTGGATGCGCTCGGCCGCGATGCCACGATGTGGAGCATCGGCGATCGCGTGATGGGGCTCGCGGGAGGTGGCGCACACGCGGAATTCCTGTGCGTCCACGAAAGAGAGGTGCTGTCGATTCCAGCCGGACTCACGTGGGAAGAGGCAGCGGCGATTCCGGAGGCATTTCTCACCGCCTATGACGCGATGTTCCGGCAGCTCCGCGTTCGCGCTGGCGAGGTTCTCCTCATTCACGCGGTCGGGAGTGGAGTCGGTACCGCCGCGGTTCAGCTGGCGAGCGTCGCGGGTGTGGCGACGATCGGCACGTCGCGGACTCCCGCCAAGCTGCAGCGTGCGACGGAGCTCGGACTTGGCCATGGCGTAGATGCCTCCCATGCCGACTGGCCTGAGCGGGTGCTCGCGCTGACCGGCGGCGGCGGCGTAAGCGCCATTCTGGATCTCGTCGGCGGCGCCTACCTCGCGGGCAATCTGAGCGCGATGAAGCCGCGCGGACGCATGATCGTCGTCGGACTCACCGCGGGCGCGCGAGCCGAGCTCGACATGGGCGCGGTCTTGCGAAAACGATTGAGGATCATGGGAACCGTTCTGCGGTCGCGACCGATCGAGGAGAAGATCGAGCTGGCTCGCGAGTTCGCGGGCACGATGCTCGCGTTCTTCGAGTCGGGCAGACTGCGGCCTGTCGTGGACAGCGTTCACTCGTTCGATGACATTCGGGCCGCACACACGGCGATGGAATCCGACGCCAACTTCGGCAAGATCGTGCTCCGCTGGAAGGGGGAATAAGGGGAGCCAATTACGAGGCCGGGAATCTTCAACACCCAGCCACGGTCAGGCGTATAACTTTCAATGATGCCGATTTTTCTGTTGCTCCTGGTGCTGCAGGGCTCGCCTCAGCCGGGCGGTCCTGTTGTATCCGCGGGTGTCGCCGACAGCGTCGCTCTGTCGCTGCCCGATGCCGTGAGCCGGGCTCTCCGCGCCGGCGATGAAGCGCGCACCGCCGCGGCGTTGGTGGATGTCACCGATGCGCAGGTCACCATCGCGCGTGCATCCGGGTTGCCGCAGCTTCGCCTGACTGCCAATCAGTCGCACGTCTTCGAGAGCGCCCGCGCCGCGGCGGTGGGCGCGATCTTCAACCAGCCGAACACATACACAACCAACGCGACGATATCGCAGCCGCTGTTTCAGGGCGGCCGCGTCGTCGCGGCATCGCGCGCCGCTTCGAACCTCAGGGGCGCGGCCCGGCTCGATCAAACCGAAACGCTGGCCCAACTCTCTCTCGACGTTCAGCGCGCCTACCTCCAGGCACTCTTCGCCGCCACTCTCGCCTCCATTCAGGACACGTCGTACGCCCTCGCCGGCGAGCGGCTTCAGCAGGTGCAGCAGTTCGAGAAGGCGGGCCGTGCTTCGAGATACGACGTGCTCCGTGCCGGAGTTGAGCGCGCCAACCTTCACCCCGCAGTGATTCAGGCGCGAAGCGACGTCGAGCTTGCGCTCATCGATCTCCGCCGGCTGATCAACGCTCCGCCTGGCCAGCCTCTCCGGCTCACGACGCGACTCGACACCGCCGCGGTGCTGCGCTGGGTCGCGGAACTGAAGGCGGATAACGGGACGCCGAACCGCGCGACGGTGAAATCGGCCGAGCTCGTTTCCAGCGCGCGGCATGCCGCAATCTCGGTCGCCCGCGCGGATCTGCTCCCGACAGTCAGCATCACCGGTCTCTTCGGCGCTCAGGCATTTCCGGTGAGCGGATTTCCGACGACGCACGGCCGGATAGAGACGGTGCCGTGCCCGGAGGGCTCGACGGCGGGGCGTGTTTGCACAAGCCAGAATGGCGGCTGGTTCCGCGACCGCTCTTTCGGCATATCGGTCGGGCTTCCGATCTTCGACGGGCTTCGCGCAAAAGGGGCGATAGACCTCGCGGCCGCGCAGGCTCGGCTGGCTGATCTGCAGCTTGCGCTGACCCGCGAGCGAATCGCCAGCGAAGCCGCAGCCTCGCGTGCCGAGCTCGATCGCGCCGAAGCGCTCTTTGGGGCGCGAGGACAGAATGCCGCCGAAGCATCCGAGGCGTTCCGGCTCGCGACGCTTCGTTATTCGCGCGGCCTTGCAACGCAGCTCGAGGTGGCCGATGCGCAGCTCGCTCTGACTGTCGCGCGGACCAACGAGGCACGCGCGGTCTACGATCTGTATCTCGCGGCCGCCGCCTATGCCAGAGCGCTCGGCAGGCCGCCTCAACTGTTCGATATTCCCGGCGGACCGCAAACCGCCTTACCCTCATCGGCGAAAAGTGCACCGTAACGCATATATCACCGCATTCACCGGATTACTGTCCGCTGTGACTCTCCTCGTCGGCTGCTCCAATGCAAGGAGCGAGGATGCAGCTGCGACGAAGTCGGCCGCCGGCGCGGCAATTGCTGGACCGGCCGATACCGCGGCCCGCATAGCCCAGACACTCACTCTTGCTCCGACAGATGTGTCCATCGCTCAGACCGCGAGCATCGTGGACGGCGTTCCTATCACCGGGAATCTCAGACCGATCGAGACTGTATCGGTGCGCGCTCGCCTCGAGGGCGATCTCGAGGGCATCTACGTGCGCGAGGGAAACTTCGTTCGCGCCGGCCAGCTGCTTGCGCGGTTCGAATCCACTGAGCAGGAAAGCGGAGTCCAGAGCGCAGCGGCCGACAAGGCCGCAGCCGAGGGAGATCTGGCAACGGCGGAGTGGAACCTCAAGCAGTCGGAGGATCTGTTCAAGGCCGGCGCGATTGCCGAAGGCGAGCTGAGGGTCGCTCGCAATGCGGTAGGTACGGCGCGTGCCCGCCTCGCCGCCGCAGATTCACGCCTGCGCTCGACCTCATCGAGCAATCGCGATACGCGCGTCCTCTCACCGACATCAGGAACGGTGGAGAAGCGCTTCGTTGAGAATGGCGAGCACATCGCGCGCGGCGCGGAGATGTTCAGTGTCGTCCGTAACGATGTGCTCGAGCTTGCCGCGGCGGTGCCGGAGAAACTGGCCGGCAGCGTGGCGCCCGGACAGAGCGTAGAGTTCCTCGCCAACGCCCGGACGTTCCTGGGACGTGTGGCTCGAGTGAGTCCCACCGTGGACCCGATGTCGCGGTCCGTCACCGTGTACGTCCAGGTACGCAACGCCAACGGCGCGCTCAAGGGCGGAACGTTCGCGACGGGGACTGTGCAGACCCGCACCATCGCCAACGCGATCACCATTCCGACGTCGGCGATCAAGCAGACCGCGGAAGGCAAATCGATCGTTTACAGGATCGCCGCCGGGACTCTCGATGCGGCGAACGTCGAGATTGGTGTCACCGACGATCGGGCGGGAATCGCGGAAGTCGTATCCGGCCTCTCTGTCGGCGATAGCGTGGTATCGGGCAACGTCGGCACGCTCGGCAAGGGAATGAAGATTCAGGTCGTGTCACCCAACGCCGGCAGGGCTCGCGGTTCCCCCGCGCCCGGTGCGCCGGCGCCACGCCAGCCCTGAGCGATCATGTTTCTCTCAGACGTATCGATCAAGCGCCCGGTCTTCGCGACCATGATGATGCTGGCACTCGTCGTCCTCGGCGTGGTGTCGTTCAACCGGCTCGCGATAGACGAGTATCCGGACATCACGTATCCGATCGTCATCGCCCAGACGACGTATCCGGGGGCGTCGCCCGAAGTGATGGAGCGCGATATCTCACGTCCGATCGAGGAGGCGCTGAACACCGTTCAGGGCCTGAAGGAGATCACTTCCACTTCGCTCAACGGTGTTTCGCTCGTCCGCGTTCAGCTCAATCTTGGCGTGGATGTGCTCGCTGCCCAGCAGGATGTCCAGTCGAAGGTCGCGCGCATCCGGCGCCAGCTTCCGCCGGAGATCGACGAGCCCGTCATCAGCCACTTCGATCCGAACGACCGGCCGATCATGTCGATTGCGATGCAGAGCAGCGAGCGGCCGCTCCGCGAGCTTACGAGCATCGCAGACGAGATCGTGTCGCCAAGGCTTCAGGCGATCGCCGGGGTCGGCGGAATCAACACCGCCGGAAGCGAGGTGCGTCAGATCCGCATCGAGCTCAATCCGGACGCGATGCGGTCGTACGGCATCGCGGTCCCGCAGATAATGACGGCGCTGCAACGAGAGAATCAGGAGGTGCCCGCGGGACGAGTGACGCGCGGACCGACCGAGCAGCTCATCCGCATCACTGGCCGCATCGTCCAGCCGGCGGCTTTCGCCAACATAGTGGTCGCCGTGCGGCAGGGCGTGCCAGTGCGGCTGGGCGACCTAGCGAGAGTGGTGGATGGAGCGGCGGACAAGCGCAGCGCCGCGCTGCTCGACGACACGCCCGCGCTTGCGCTCGACATTCTCAAGATCTCCGGCTCGAACACCGTCGAGGTGGCGGATTCGGTGCGCGCCGAAACCGCCGCCCTGGTGAAGATCCTGCCAGCCGACGTCAAGCTGAAAGTGATTCGTGACGATTCGCGCCGGATCCGTGATTCACTGTCCGACGTCGAGCTGACGATCATACTCGGCGCGGTTCTCACCATCGCGATCATCTACCTGTTCCTGAATTCCTGGCGGTCCACGATCATCACCGGACTCACGCTCCCGGTGAGCATCATTTCGGCCTTCTTCATCATGTGGGTGTTCGGCTTCACCGTGAACACCATGACGCTGCTCGCGCTGTCGTTGGCGATCGGTCTTCTGATAGACGACGCGATCGTGGTGCGCGAGAACATCGTGCGGCACGTGCACATGGGGAAGGATCACATCCGCGCTGCGAAGGAAGGAACGGACGAGATCGGTCTGGCGGTGTTCTCGACGAGTCTCGCCGTCGTCGCGGTGTTCATCCCCGTCGCGTTCATGGGCGGGATGATCGGCCGCATCTTCTTCCAGTTCGGCGTCACCGTGGCGTTTGCCGTGCTCGTGTCGCTGTTCGTGTCGTTCACGCTCGATCCCATGCTCTCGAGCGTCTGGCCCGACCCGGATCACGAGGTCGGACCTGACGGAAAGCCCGCGGGACGGATGAACCCCATCAGACGCGTAGGCCTCGCCTTCGACGGATGGTTCGAGCGCACCGCCGACAAGTACCCGGCGAAGCTCGACTGGGCGCTGAAGCATCGCCTCATCGTCATGGCCGGCGCCGTGGGCTCGATCGTCGCCGCGGGATTGATCTATCCGCATCTCGGATTCACCTGGCTTCCGGACGTGGACACGGGGGAGTTCAATGTGCAGATGCGAACGCCGCCAGGCTCGAGCCTCGCCTACACCGTCGCCAAGGCTCAGGAGGTGAGTCATTTCCTCCGCAGGTTGCCAGAGGTGGAATTCACCTACACGACTATCGGCGGTGGATTCCGCGGCAGTCCGAATTCGGGCGGTATCTACGTAAAGTTGAAACCGCGCAAAGAGAGGAAGCGCGACCTTTTCGCGATCCAGACAGACCTTCGCGGAGAGCTCAGAAGAATGCCGGGAGTGCGTCCGGTGATCAGCGGTTCGTCGTCAATCTTCGGCGGTTTCCGCCAGCCTATCGTCGTCAACGTTCAGGGTCCCGAGGAAACTCGTCTCAAGGTCGCAGCCGGTCAGGTGCTCGAGAAGGTGAGGTCCACTCCCGGGGTGGCGGAGCCCAACTCGAGCGACGAGGGCCAGATCCCGCAGCTCGACGTGAATGTGGACCGGCAGCAGGCGTGGGCGGCTGGACTCGGGATCAACAGCATCGCAACTACTTTGCAACCGATTTTTTCGGGGCAGCGCGCGACACGCTGGGAAGACGAGCTTGGATTCTCCCACGACGTCGTCGTGGTGTATCCCGACTCGCTGCGGACGAACGCATCCGACGTCGCGGATCTCATTATCCCGACGGGAGCGACGGATCCGGCCACAGGGCAGCCGGCGATGGTGCCGCTGAGCCAGGTGGCGGAGGTGAAGCAGAGCCTCGCGCCGCAGCAGATCGACCGGCGCAGCCTGGAGCGCCAGGTGTCTATATCAGCAGGCGTGCTTCCGGGATTCTCGATGGGCTCCGTCGCCGGTGCGGTGAAGGCGGGTATTGATTCGCTCGGCCTCCCGGTAGGATATCACACCGTATTCGGCGGTGACGTGCAGAACCTGAACGAGACGAAGGGATACGTCCTCGCAGCGATGGGTCTCGCCGTCGTGTTCATATATCTGATTCTGGCGTCTCTGTTCGGATCGTTTTTTCAGCCGGTGGCGATCATGCTCGCGCTTCCGCTCAGCTTCATCGGCGTAGCGCTCGCGTTGCTCGTCACTGGAGGCAACATCAACGTCATGACGATGATCGGCATCATCATGCTGATGGGACTCGTGACGAAGAACGGCATTCTGCTTCTCGACTTCTCCAATCAGCAGAGGGCGAAGGGAACGGCGCGACACGAGTCGCTGCTCCAGTCCGGGCGCATTCGTCTGCGACCGATCATCATGACGACTGTCGCCATGATCTTCGGCATGCTGCCGCTGGCGCTCGCCATCGGCGAGGGATCGGAGCAGCGTGCGCCGATGGCGCGAGCCGTGATCGGCGGACTGATCACATCGACGATGCTCACCCTGTTCGTCGTACCTGTGATGTCCACGCTGCTCGAAGATGCAGTTGCGTGGGCGCGCACCGTGCCGGATGCGATGCGCCGGCCGCCAGCGCCCGAGCCCGTTGCTGCCATGCATCTCCGAATGGTCAAGGAGAGCGGAAAAGACTAGCCGTGGTCCGCTGTCGTTGACGCGAATCACTGGCTGGCGGCTCTCTATCCTCTATTGTATTGTTGGACTTCGTTCAGATCACTCAATGAGGGACGGTGGCGGAGCTTCTCGAAAAGCTGCGGGAAAGTCTTGCGGGCAGGTATGACGTAGAGCGCGAGCTGGGCGAGGGCGGAATGGCCACCGTCTTCCTTGCGCGCGACGTCAGGCACGGCCGGCGCGTGCAGGAACTGCGGCGGGCTGCTTCTGCAGGGGAATCTCCACGTCGAACCGGGCTCGGTCGCGCCGAACTACGGCATCTATGATGTGTCATGGATCTCGCTCCAGGACGGGCCGACGATGAAGGAGGCGAGCTTTAAGCTTCGCGACACAGACAACAAGGTCATCGCGCAGGTAACCTACACCGTAAAATCGAACGTCAATAAGATTCTCTACAACGGTCTTGATACCGGCATCCCTTGGGTTCAACACAAGCCGAACTCCATCAGGATCCGCGTGGATCTCAACTCCCCCCGCAACACGACGCTTTGGATTGATGGGACAACTCCGGTTATGTCCAACGTTCCATTCAAGGAGTCGGTGTCGAACTTCTCGAACGTAGCCGCGGATTTCCTCGGCATCGACTCCGGCAACTGACACTGAATCTGTGACACATTGGAGGGGCTCCTCAGAGGGCCCCTCTTTTTGTGCTTTCCAAGTTGCTGGCACGTCAGCGCAGATCTAACTTTCCCCCCAAATCAAACTCAGACCGACATCCAGAATGGCCGACTATAAACTCTCCACCGTCCCCCGGAACGGTGAGCCGATAACCTTCGCCGACGGAAAGCTTTCCGTCCCCTCGAACCCGATCGTTCCCTTCGTCGAAGGCGACGGCACCGGTCCCGATATCTGGCGCGCTGCCATACGTGTCTTCGACGCAGCTGTCGAAAAAGCGTATGGAGGCGAAAGAAAGATCGAGTGGATGGAGGTCTACGCCGGCGAGAAGGCGTACAAGCAGTTCAACGACTGGCTCCCGCAGGAGACTCTCGACGCGATGGCGGAGTTTCGCGTGTCCATCAAGGGACCGCTGACCACCCCCGTCGGCGGTGGCATCCGCTCGCTGAACGTGACGCTGAGGCAGGTTCTCGATCTCTACGCCTGCATCCGCCCGGTGAGGTACTTCGAGGGTGTTGGCGCTCCGGTCAAGGAGCCGGAGAAAGTGAACATCGTGATCTTCCGCGAGAACTCGGAAGACGTGTACGCCGGCATCGAGTGGAAGGCGGGATCGCCGGAAGCGACGAAGCTGCGAAACTTTCTCCATTCGGAATTTGGCACTGAGATCCGCGAGAATTCGGCGATCGGCATCAAGCCGATGTCGGAGTTCGGCTCGAAGCGGCTCGTCGAGATGGCCATCCAGTACGCGATCACCAAGGGCCGGGAATCCGTCACTCTCGTGCACAAGGGCAACATCATGAAGTTCACTGAGGGAGCATTCCGTGACTGGGGCTACGAAGTGGCGAAGGAGAAATTCGGCCGATCCACTGTCACCGAAGCGGATGTCGCGAAGGGAGGGCAGGGCTCTCACGCCGACGCGGTGATCGTCCGCGACCGCATCGCCGATTCAATGTTCCAGCAGCTCCTGCTTCGCCCGTCGGAGTACTCGGTGATCGCTACGCCAAATCTGAACGGCGATTATCTCTCCGACGCGGCGGCGGCACAGGTTGGAGGACTCGGCATCGCGCCCGGCGGAAACGTCGGCGACGGCGTGGCAATATTCGAAGCGACGCACGGAACCGCGCCCAAGTACGCGAGCCTCGACAAGATCAACCCGGGCAGCGTCATCCTTTCGGGCGTGATGATGCTCGAGTACATGGGATGGAACGAGGCCGCCGCGCTGATCGTAAAGGGCGTGGAGAACGCGATCAAGGCAAAGCGCGTCACGTACGATCTCGCTCGCCAGATGCCTGGCGCGACGGAGGTGTCCACGTCCGCGTTCGGCAACGCGGTCATCGCTGGCATGAGCCAGTAGATGCCCGCAACCATCTCGCTCAATCCGGTCGCGGTCCAGGGATACAAAGGCTCCCTCCTCGCGCTCACACTCTCCGACGGTTCAGCGTTTCCGTCATCGCTTACCGAGTTGGACGGCGCGCTCGGCGGAGCGATCAAACGTGCGCTCGACAGCCGCGATTTCCGCGGTGCGAAGGACGAGCTCTTACATCTGAGCGGAACCGGGGAGGGCGTGCGCCGCGTCGTGCTCATCGGATTGGGCAAGGTCACCGATCGCCCGGGATCTCTGCGTCGCGCAGCCACGATCGCCGCGAGACAGGCGGCGAAGCTCGGCGGCGGAGACATTGGCGTATTCGCCGGCGATATCAGCGAATCCGAGACTGAAGCGATCGCGATCGGCCTGATCGCCGGCTCCTGGGAGTACAAGGATCTGAAGACCGCCCCTCCAGAGGAAGAACGCCGCAGCCCGGTGGGAAACGCGACGATCCTCACTCCGGAAACCGACGGTGCGAAACGCGGCCTCGCATCGGGGCAGGCAATCGGTGCAGGACAGTCGCTCGCTCGCACGCTGGCAATGATGCCGGGAAATCTTTGCACGCCCGATTTTCTCGCGAAGACTGCGCAGGATATCGCTGGCCGCCACGGCATGAAGGTCACGATACTCGGGCGCAAGGAAATGGAAGCCGAAGGGATGGGATCGTTCCTTTCCGTGGCGCAGGGAACGCCAGAGGACCCGAAGCTCATCGCCATCGAATATTCCGGCGGAGCAATAGGCCAGAAACCGGTGACGCTTGTCGGAAAGGGGCTTTGCTTCGACAGCGGCGGCATCTCGATCAAGCCGGCGCAGTCCATGGAAGACATGAAGTTCGACATGTGCGGAGCTGCCGGAGTGCTCGGCGCATTCGAGGCGATCGGCCGGATGAAGCTGCCGATCAACGTCGTGGGTCTCATCGGCGCGACGACCAACATGCCATCGGGCACTGCGGCGAATCCCGGCGACGTAGTGAAGAGCCACCTCGGCAAGTACATCGAGATCATCAACACCGACGCGGAAGGCCGGATGGTCCTCGCCGACGTGCTCTCGTACGCTCGCCGCTTCGATCCCGCCGTCGTTGTGGACGCCGCGACACTCACAGGAGCGTGCGTCATCGCGCTCGGTCACACGGCTACCGGAGTGTTCAGCGCCGACGATGCGCTCGTGTCTGAGATCATCGCGGCCGGGAAGCGGGCCGGAGAACCGGGATGGTCCCTCCCGCTCTGGGACGAGTATCGCGAGCTGATCAAATCCGACGTCGCGGACATCAAGAACAGTGGCGGACGCCCCGCTGGCGCCGTCACCGCCGCGATGTTCCTCAAGGAATTCACGGAGAGTTATCCGTGGATTCACCTCGACATCGCCGGTACTGCCTACTCGGAGACCGATCTCGGCGTCATTCCAAAGGGTCCGACCGGAGTTCCGACGGGGACCTTCATCGAGTTTGTGCGGGGAAGGTTGAGCTGAGTGACGGAGCCCCGCGAATGATCCATCGCGCGCGCCTCGGCTTCGCGGTCGGGGCGTTTTTCTTGGCTCTTCCGCTTGGCGCGTTTGCACAGATCGTGGTCCCTCCGGCGACCGAAGTGCCGATTCCCGCGAAGCCGAGCACCGACAGCACGAAGGCGAAGGCCGACACAATCAAGGCGAAGGCGGACACGATCAAGGCGCCGTTCGGCAGATCGTTCGCGCCGCGCACGGCCGACATCGGGCCGCAGTACAACTGGAATCGCGAGGAGCTGTTCGCCAGCGGCGCGTACACGGTCGCCGATCTGCTCGAGCGAGTTCCCGGCGCGACTTCGTTCCGCAGCGGCTGGCTCGCATCTCCGAAGTTCGTCGCCATGAATGGAGACCTCAATCGCATCAAGGTTTTTTACGACGGCATCGAGCTCGACAATCTCGATCCGCGCACCGGGTCCGCGCTCGATCTCACCACCGTAGAGCTGTGGACCCTGGAGAACGTGTCCATCGAGCGGTTCGCCAACGATCTGAGAGTCCATCTCCGAAGCTGGCGTGTTGACAAGACCGATCCGTACACCCGCACCGACGTTTACACCGGTGACGAAGAGACGAATATCTATCGCGGCTACTACGGCAAGCGCTTTGGAAGCGGTGCCGGGCTGCAGCTCGCCGGACAGCAGTTCAGCACCAGGTCGGCGCGACTGGGCGGAGGCGGCGACGCGCTTTCGTTCATGGCCCGCGTCGGCATTGCCCGGAAGATGTGGAGCGTTGACGCATTTGCCGAACGGCGAAACGCGTCGCGCGTGACTCAGCCAACTTTCGGTGAGGGATTGTCCCTGCAGCCGTTCGAAGGGACGCACACGCTCGCGTACATCCGCGCCGGAATAGGCAATCCCGCCGGTGGCCCGTGGTTACAGGCAATCGCGGCAAACATGCGCCTCGCGGAATCGAGCCCGAAGGAGTCTGCAGCGGAAGCAGCGAGCCGACGCATCCTTCCCGACACCGCCGACACCACCACGAAGCGCATCCAGTATCTGCTCTCCGCCGGCTTCGCGCGCGGCGCATTGCGCACGTCGGTGACCGATCGCGTGCGCGCATTCGACGGCGACGTGAACCACACGCCAAGCGCCCGGTTCGAGCTCGCCAACAATCTCGGACTCATCGGCTTGTTCGGCGAAAGAAGCAACGCCAGCAGGCGGAAGAGAGGTGACGCTGTCGTGCGGTTCACTCCGCTTTCGTTCCTCGCGCTCGCCGGCGCAATGTCAGTTGACATCCCCGACGAGCAGGGCAGTGTGCAACCAGGCGATTCGACGAGCGCCATCTCCAGACAGCCCCCGCGCACAACGTCGGCACGCGTCGAGGCGGGAGTCCGGCTTGGCGGAACGTGGCTGCTTGGCGGCTTCATCACGCGCGACACGGCAGTACTCGCCCCGCCGATGGTATTCGATACGGCATACGCGTATCGCTTTGTCGGACGGCGGCAGGGACTCTATGCCGGCCTCAGGGGCCGCGTCTTCGGCGACCTCAACATGGATGTCCTGGCAACCCGCTGGGATTCGGCCGGATTCTACCAGCCGCGCTACCAGGCGCGCTCCGAGGTGAATCTCGCAACGAGGTGGCTGTCCCGGTTCCCCAGCGGCAACTTCGGACTGAAAGCCGCGGTGATCCACGACTACAGGAGCGACGTGTCGTTTTCCACCGCCGCCGGGGTTCGCAGAACCAACTCCAGCGGAATATTCTCCGCACTCCTCGAGATCCGGATTCTTCGCGGGGTCGCCAGCTATCAGGTGCACAACATGAGCGGCGACCTGTATCAGATCGTCCCGGACTTCTACATGCCGCGATCGCTTGGGGTATACGGTATCCGCTGGGAGTTCTGGAATTGACAATCCCGTGCGAGCCCGTAGCTTAGGCCTCCGCATATGATATCGAGCATGACCGGCTTCGGGTCCGCCGAGGGGAAGGTCGGCGCCTCCAGCGTCAGCGTCGAGATCCGCACGGTCAACCACCGCTTTTTTAATCCGAGCATCAAGCTCCCCGCTGCCTTCGGCAAGTGGGAGGGCGATGTGCGCGAGGTGCTGCGCCAGCGAATCGCGAGAGGGCACGTCGCCCTCACCGCGCGCGTGGAGCGTGAGCCGGGACGCGGTGCAGGGATCAACGAACAGCGCTTCGGGGAGTACGTCGTGATCCTTCGCGGTCTGCAGGCCCGCCACGGCTTGGCCGACTCGCTCGATGCCGGCACCATCCTCGGCCTTCCGGACGTCGTGGACGCGCATGCCGAGGAGGTGGAGACAGGCGCCGTTGGCGAGTTGCTGGCAATTGTCGAGCAGGCGATCGGTGCCTTGCGGCAGATGCGGAGCGAGGAAGGCGGCCGTCTGGCGGTCTTCCTCCTCGAGCGCGTCTCGCTGGTCGAGGACGGGGTTCACCGGGTTCGCGATCGGGCGCCGATTCGCCTTTGCGAACAGGTGACCCGCCTCCGCAAGGCGGTTAAGGAGCTGGCCGCCGCGGCGAACGTGGATCAGCAGCGCCTCGCGCAGGAAGTGGCGATTCTTGCCGACAAGCTCGATATCGCCGAGGAGCTCGATCGCTTCGATTCGCATATCGGGTCGTTCAGGCAATCCGTGCGGGAGAGCGGCGAGGAGCCGGTGGGCAAGCGGCTTGGCTTCCTCCTCCAGGAGATGGTTCGCGAGGCCAACACCACCGGCAGCAAGGCCAACGATGCCACGATTTTCGCCGACGTAGTGATGATCAAAGAAGAGCTGGAGCGGATTCGAGAGCAGGTCGAGAACATCGAGTGAGCCCTTTCCCGCTCATCCTTTCGTCGCCTTCGGGCGCTGGAAAGACGACGATTGCGAGGGAACTGGTCAAGCGACGCACCGACCTCGGCTATTCCGTATCTTGTACCACCCGGCCGACCAGGCAGGGGGAGGTCGAGGGTCGCGATTACTACTTCCTGACCGCGCCGGAGTTCGAGATCGCGCGGGAGCGGGGCGAATTCGCAGAATCGGCCGAAGTCCATGGCTATCTTTATGGTACGCTGAGACGGGAGGTGGACCGGGTACTGGCATCGGGCCGCCACGTCGTGATGGACATTGACGTCCAGGGAGCGCGCCACTTGGCCGCCGCGTATCCCAGTTCGGTGCTGGTCTTCGTCCTGCCGCCGGACGCCGGAACGCTGCTGGCGCGACTGCGGGGCCGAGGCACCGAAAGCGCGGATTCGTTCTCCAGGCGGCTTCGGAGCGCCGTCGCGGAGCTTAGAGCCGTGGACTCGTATGGTTATGTTGTAGTGAACGCCGATCTCGATCACGCGGTTTCGTCTGTGTCCGGGATCCTCGACGCCGAATCGAACCGGCTCGCTCGAATTGACGGAATCCACGCCCTTGTCGGGGCGATGGTGACCGATCTGGAGAGCGAGCTCGCAAAACTGAACAGGAGCTAGAGAGACATGCAGGTTTTCCTTCCCAAGGATGTCGCGAAGCACGCGACCAACAAGTACCTCGGAGTTCTCGTTGCCGCCAAGTTCGCTCGCGTGCTCAACGAGTTCCCGCGCGATCGCTCGGCCCCGGGTGAGAAGAAGCTGACGACGCGCGCACTCGAGGATCTCACTGAAGGAGAGATCCAGTATCGCGTCATTCCGCGCCGCCGCGCGGAGTAGTTTCGGTGCGGCCTTTTGACGGCCGCCGCATTCTCCTGGGCGTAACCGGGGGAATCGCCAGCTACAAGTCGGTGATGCTCGCGCGTCTGCTGACACAGGCGGGCGCGGAAGTGGATGTCGTCATGACGAGGGCTGCGCTGGAATTCGTCGGCGCCATCACTTTCGAGGCCGTCACGGGCCGCCGCACTTACTCCGAGATATTCGGTCCGGGAAACGCACTGGATCATATTCGGCTCGCCCGCGAAGCGTCCGCGTACGTCGTCGCCCCGGCGACCGCTGATTTCATGGCTCGAGCGGCCCACGGACACGCCGGCGATCTGCTGACCGCGTCCCTGCTCGCGAACACATCACCCGTGTTGCTCATACCGGCGATGAACGACAGGATGTGGGCCAACGCCCAGACGGTGCGGAACGTCGCCCACCTGCGCGAGCTCGGGTACACTGTCGTAGACCCTGACGAGGGCCCGTTGGCCGTCGGGGAAGGCATGGGCCCCGGTCGAATGCCGGAGCCGGAAGCGATCATCGCGCATCTCTCCCGACTTCTCGAGGGGAATGGAGATCTGTCCGGACGGAGTCTGCTCGTGACTGCCGGAGCGACCCGCGAACCGATCGATCCTGTGCGCTTCATTTCGAATCACAGCACCGGGAAGATGGGGGTCGCAATCGCCGCGGCGGCAGCGCGTCGCGGTGCACGAGTGACACTGGTCGCCGGCCATCTCGAAGTGCCCGTCCCACTATTGGTGACCAGAGTGCAAGCCGAGACCGTCGAGGCGATGCGCGACGCCGTGGAACGGGAGCTCCCCGGAGCGGACGCGCTGATAATGGCAGCCGCTCCCGCCGATTATCGGCCGGCGAAAGTGGCGACGCAAAAGATGAAAAAATCCGCGTCCGCGCTTTCTCCTGTAATCGAGCTCATGCAGACCGACGACATACTCGTCTCGACCCGGGCGGCAAGAAAGCCCGGCGCCGTGGTGATCGGATTCGCACTCGAGACGGAGAATCTTCTCGAGAATGGGGCCGCCAAGCTCGAGTCCAAGGATCTCGACATGATCGTGGCCAACAGTGCCTTGGAATCAGGTGCGGGATTCGGCGGCGATTCCAACCGCGTCACGCTGCTAAGCCGCGGTGGCGCAATGGAAGCCATTCCGCTCATGCCAAAGACCGCCCTTGCCGAAATCATTCTCGACCGCCTTGTCGCGCTGCTGAATGGACGCCAGGGATAAGCTCCGCCTCTATCTCGAGCAGCGGCGCGACCTCGGCGAATCCGAGCTCATCCTCGACTCGATGACCGTCGAGGAAGCTCTTCGCGCGATTGGTGCGCTGGCGCGTGGAGGATCCGCACCAGCGCGAAGCCCTCAAGACGAGCCAGTCGCCAGCGGGGATTGGCGCACGGTTCTCGGTCAGCCCTCCGCCCTCCCCGAGCCCGAGCCAGCCGCGCCGCCCGGCCCGGGCCTCGTGGCCGGCGCCGCCCCCGATGAGCTCTTCAACGCCGACGTCATGGGACACACCTCACTCAAAACGCTCGCCTCCGCCCTCGAGTCGTGCACGCGCTGCCCTCTGTACAAGACGGCCAATCACGCCGTGCCGGGAGAGGGCAATACGAACGCCCGGCTGGTGTGCGTCGGCGAGGCGCCCGGCGCCAGCGAGGACGAGACGGGAAGGCCATTCGTAGGCGCCGCCGGACAGCTCCTGACCAAGATCCTCGCCGCGGTGGATCTGACCCGCGAGGAAGTGTTCATCGGAAACGTCATCAAGCACAGGCCACCCGGAAACCGGAACCCCACCCCCGGCGAGATCGAGGCATGCAGTCCCTGGCTCGTCCGCCAGCTGGAGCTGATCAAGCCAAAAGTAATCCTTGCTCTCGGCACCTTTGCAGCGCAGACTCTTCTCAACACGAAGACGCCGCTAGGGAAGCTCCGTGGCGAGATCCATCGCTACCACGGCATACCTGTCGTCGTCACCTATCACCCTGCCGCACTGTTGCGCAATCCGTCGTGGAAACGCCCGACCTGGGAAGATGTCAAGCTCGCCCGTAGAATTCTCGATAGCGCCTCAGGCGCGTGATCCATATTCCGAACGCCGCCCTCCTTACTCCGAGGACGCCGAGCAGGCCGTGCTGTCGGCCATGCTCATGGATCAGGCCGCGGTTCTTCGCGCGTCGGAGCATGTAGACGACACGATGTTCTACCGCGAGGGCAATCGGCGAATCTTCCGCGCCATGCTCTCGCTCTCGGAGCGCGGCGACGTCATTGACCCGCTGACCCTCTCCGAGGAGCTCTCCCGGACCGGCGACCTGCAGGCGAGCGGCGGAAAGGACTACATCGCGTTCCTCGTGGACGCGGTTCCGACGTCCGCCAATATCGAGTACCACGCGAAGATCGTCCGCGAGAAGGCGCTTCGCCGCCGTCTGATCGAGGTTTCCACCGCGATCGTATCGGAAGCATTCGAGTCCGCGGCGCCGGCTGCCGAGCTTCTCGACGCAGCAGAGCAGAGGATCTTCGAGGTCAATCAGGCCCGCGGCACCGAGGCGTTCACCCGCCTCAAGGAGCTCCTGTGGCCGACGATGGAGCGGATCGAGCTCCTCCAGCGAGGCGACGATTCGATCACCGGCGTCAGCAGCGGGTTCAAGGATCTCGACGAGCTGACTGCAGGGTTTCAGCCGTCCGATCTCATCATCGTCGCTGCTCGTCCAGCCATGGGCAAGACCGCGTTCATTCTCAACATCGCGCAGAATGCCGCGCTCGACCACAACGTGCCGGTCGCCTTCTTCTCACTCGAGATGAGCAAGGAGGCACTGGTTCAGCGACTCCTCACGTCGGAAGGTCGCGTGGATGCGCAGCGACTCAGAAAAGGGCGCCTGCACGATGACGAGTTCGTACGACTCGGGCGCGCAGCCGGCATACTCAGCCACGCTCCCATCTGGATAGACGATACTCCCGGAATAACGCTTCTCGAGATGCGCTCCAAGGCGCGACGTCTCAAGATAGACAACGACATCGGCCTCATCGTGGTGGACTATCTTCAGCTGATGCAGGGACCGTCCAACCAGGAGAACCGGCAGCAGGAGATCAGTTACATCTCGCGGTCGCTAAAATCCCTCGCGCGCGAGCTTCGTGTGCCCGTCGTCGCGCTTTCGCAGCTCTCGCGCGCACCCGAGCAACGCACCGGCGAGAACAAGCGCCCGCAGCTCTCCGACCTCCGCGAGTCGGGAGCCATCGAGCAGGACGCCGATCTGGTCATGTTCATCTACCGGCAGGAGATGTACGACGGGCCCACCGACAAGGATGGGAACTCCCTCGAGGGACGCGCGGAGATCATCGTCGGCAAGCAGCGCAACGGTCCGACGGGACTCGTCAATCTCTACTTCAACAAGACCTTTACGCGCTTCGAGAGCCACTCGGCCCGTACGCAGCCGCAGTGACCCCAAAGGCGCGAAGCGTTTTTCGCTGCAGCAATTGCGGCGCCGAGCACCCGCGGTGGGCGGGAAGGTGTGATGTCTGCGGTGAATGGAACTCGCTCGTCGAGGAGATGATTTCGCGGTCGGCGGCCACGATTTCCGGACAGAGCGGGTCATCGCGCCGCATTGGCGGCCACAAGACTCTCGCTGAGGGCGGATCGGTCGCCCAGCCAATCAAGCTGAGGGATGTCGTCGGTGCCGCAGAGCCGCGCTGGAAAACCGGGCTGGCGGAATTCGATTACGTGCTCGGCGGCGGCATCGTTCCGGGATCCATGATCCTCATCGGTGGCGAGCCGGGAATCGGCAAGTCCACACTCATGCTGCAGGTCGCGGCGAAGCTGGAGAGCAGCGGACATCACACTCTCTACGTCTCGGGCGAGGAATCGCCGCTTCAGGTGAAGATGCGCGCCGAGCGCCTGTCCGACCGCGCGGTTGAAGTAGATATGCTGGGTGAGACGCTGCTCGAAACGATCATCGCCACCGCCGCCTCGGTCGGTCCTTCCGTCCTGATGGTGGACTCGATTCAGACCGTGTTCACCGCCGACCTGGATGGCCCGCCGGGCAGCGTGGGACAGGTGCGCGAGTGTGCTGCGCGGCTGATGCGATTCGCGAAAGAGACCGGCATCACCGTGTTCGTCGTTGGCCACGTGACGCGTGAAGGCGGGATCGCCGGCCCCAAGACGCTCGAGCATATCGTGGATACGGTCCTATACTTCGAAGGCGAAGCGATGCTCGATCATCGAATCCTGCGCGCCATCAAGAACCGCTTCGGCAGCGTGGATGAGATCGGTGTTTTCCGGATGACCGAGACAGGTCTGGATCCGGTCGCCAATCCCTCCGAGCTGTTTCTCGGAGATCGAGACAACCACGCATCGGGCAGCGCGGTAACGGCATTGCTCGAGGGAAGCCGGCCGGTGCTCATCGAGATTCAGGGGCTCGCGGCCAAGGCCGGATTTGGAACGCCGCAGCGTGTGGCGACCGGATTCGACAATCGCCGGCTCGCGCTGCTGCTCGCGGTGCTGGACAAGCGCGCGGGGCTCTCGTTCGCGCAGCTCGACGTGTTTCTCAACGTCGTCGGAGGTGTGCGGTTGCAGGAACCGGCGGGCGATCTCGCGGTGGCGGCAGCGCTCGCGTCCAGCGTATACGACCGGCCAGTCGGCGCCGAGGCGGTGTTTCTCGGCGAAGTCGGCCTCGGTGGCGAGATCCGGCCCGTATCGCAATCCGAGCGCCGCCTGGCGGAAGCGGCGAAGATGGGGATCACCACCGCGTTCATGGCGAAGCGGTCGATTCCCGGGCGAGTCGCGAAAGGAATCCGTCCGGTCGGGGTCCGCACGATCAGCGAGCTCTTCACCCATCTTTTCCAGTGACGCACGACGTCGGCGTTGTGATTGTCGCCGGCGGAAAGGGGACGCGCGCCGGAGGCGAGGAGCTGAAGCAGTTCCGCTGGGTGGCGGGGAAGCCGATGCTTCTGCACAGCGTGCAGCTTTGCCAGCAGCGGGACGACGTGGGAATTGTGGTGGTAGTGCTGCCGCACGAGCATGTCGGCGACCCGCCCCCGTGGCTCTTTCAGTGCGACACCGAACGTCTCCTGCTTTCAGTGGGCGGACGCGACCGCGGTGATTCAGTGCGCAACGGACTCCAGGACCTTCCCGATGACGCGCGAATTGTCGTCGTGCACGACGCTGCGCGGCCTCTCGCGACGGCTCGCATGCTTGACGACGTGATCGCCGAAGCACGGCGGGGCAACGGCGCGGCTCCTGGTCTCGCGGTTGTGGACACGCTCAAGCGCGTGGACGCAGACGGACGCATCGTCGAGACAGTGGACCGCGCGAATCTCGTCAGAATCCAGACGCCACAAGCTTTCCCGCGGGATATGCTCGAGCGCGCGCATGCGGACGGATTGCGAAGTGGCATCAACGCCACCGACGACGCCGCGCTTTGCGAGCGCATCGGCATGACCGTCGTCGTGGTACCGGGAAGCGAGCGCGCGCTCAAGATCACGACCGAGGCGGACTTCGCGCGGGCCGAGGCGCTTGGTATCTTGCGCGAATGACCGCTGCACCGCTCGTCGTTCCGTTCTGGTCACCCGACGAGATCGAGGCGGCGCTGCCGGGCACGATAGCGCATCTCAACGCGAGACAAGTTCTCGCGTACCCCACCGAGACTGTGTACGGTTTCGGCGGAGCGGTGGACCGGGAGTCGGTCGCCAACCTGATCGCGCTGAAGGGGCGGCCGCCGAACAAGCCGTTTCTCCTGATCGTCGCTTCGAGCGAGATGATCACGCGGCTTGGCCTTCATCTGACGAGCTACGCCTCGCAGCTGACTGCGCGGTTCTGGCCCGGACCGCTCACGCTCGTCCTGCCTGGTGGCGAGAAGCGCGTCCCCGAGCAACTGCGCGGCCCCGAGGGGGGCATCGCCGTTCGGTGGACACCGCACGCCGGACTCGCCAGACTCGTGCGCGCGTATGGCGAGCCGATAACTTCGACGAGCGCCAATCGTCCCGGTGTGCCGCCGGCGACCAACGCGCATGAAATCGTGGATCAGTGGGGCGAAGCAGTGACGAACGGAACGCTGCGCGTGCTCGACGGAGGCCAGCTTGTCGAGTCCGCCCCATCTACGGTCGTGGACTGTACCGGGCGGCGCCCGCGGGTAATCAGACCGGGGGCGATTTCGGTGGCGAAGCTTCGCGAATGCGTACCCGACGTCGTCGGAGACAACTGACCGATGCGCATCCTTTTCGTTTGCAGCGGCAACACGTGCAGAAGCCCTCTTGCGGAAGCGATCGCCACGCGGATGTTCGCCGACGCTAGACGGAGCGACATACAGGTCGCGAGCGCAGGCACGCAGGCATGGGACGGCTCGCCGGCCAGCGATGGGTCGCTGCTGGTCGGAATGGAGCGGAATCTCGATCTTTCCGGCCATCGGTCCCGCCTCCTCACGAAGGAGATCGTGAAGGAAAACGACTTGATCCTCGCCATGGCCCCATCACACCTGGAGCGCGTGAAGGAGCTCGACCAGGCAGCGAATTCCCACCTTCTCGTGGGCTTCGCGTCGGGAGACGCGACTGGCCAGTCAGTGCAGGATCCGTTTGGCGGCGATCTCTCGGCGTATCGCGAAACGGCCGACGAGCTGGAGCGCGAGCTCTGGAAACTTCTGGAGCGGATTCCGGCGCCATGATTGCGCGTGAGCGGCTGGTGCTCATCGGACACCCGGTATCGCACTCGCTCTCGCCCGTGATGCAAAACGCCGCGCTCAAGGCGATGGGTCTCCCGCTGCGCTACGAAGCACTCGATGTCCCGCCAGAGCAGCTCGTAATTGTGCTCGCAGAGCTATCGCGGTGCAGCTGTGCGGGTAACATCACCGCTCCCCACAAGAAATCGGCGATGCAGGCGATTGCCGGCTGCTCGGAGCTCGCCCGCCGTGCGGGCGCGGTCAACACTTTCTGGAGTGACGGCGGAGGAACGCTGGAGGGAGACAACACCGATGTCGCGGGATTCGACGCAGCCGTGATCGAGCTTCTCGGCGGAATGCCCGATGGTGCGCGTGTCGCGGTGCTTGGCGCCGGGGGGGCCGCCGGCGCCGTGCTGACCGCGGTTGATGCGTGGCCCGGTGCGACGGCCACGGTGCATGCCCGCGACCTCGCGCGGGCGATGGCGATGCGCATGCGGCATTCCGCGGTCGTCCGGGCGTGTTCGATGAGGGACCCGTGCCTGGCGGAGGCCGATCTTGTGGTGAATGCGACACCGATCGGAATGGGGACGGACGAAATGCCGGAAGATCTCGAACGCCTCGCACCACACGCGGTCGTCTTCGATCTCGTGTACGGCCCGCGCGAAACCGCATGGGTCCGCGCTGCGCGAGCCATGGGCCACACTGCGTCGGACGGGCTGCGAATGCTTCTCCACCAGGGTGTCGCGTCGTTCGAGCGCTGGTTTGCCACACCACCCGATGCAGAGGTGATGTGGAAGGCGCTCCTGGAGGCGACCGGCCGCGGCTGACCGCCGCACGGGCTCACGGCCTCATTCGCGCCGCGGCTGCAGCCGCCGCGGAGCTTCTGCTTCCCATCTGCTGCGTCGTGTGCAACCGCCTCCTGTCGGCGGGTGAAGAAGGAATCATCTGCGGTCATTGCTGGTCGCTCGCGCGAGAGCTGCCGCATCCCCGTTGCCAGCGTTGCGGACATCCTGTGGACACCCATCGCTGCCGCTGGTGCCCACTGCTGCCCCCCTTCGTGCGCGCGGCGCGATCATTCTGCTGGATCGGCGCCGGGAGCGGCCGCGATATCGTCCACGCCCTCAAGTACGATGGCTGGACGCGCGCAGCCGAGGCAATCGCCCGCCGCATGGCCCGCGTGTCGTGGCCTCTCGACGTCGTGGAGGAGCGCGCCGCAATCGTTCCCGTTCCGCTGGCAGAATCGCGACTCCGCGAGCGCGGCTTCAACCAGAGCGCCCTCATCGCCGCGCGGCTCGCCGAATTGTGGGAAATCCCGGTGTGGAGCGATTGTCTCACCAGAGCAACCGCGCTGCGGCGGCAGACGGAGTTGACTCCGGGGGAACGACTGAGCAATGTTGCCGGAGCATTCGCCGTCCCTCAATCGGCGCTCGAGTCACTTCGCGGCGCGCACATCGTGCTTCTCGACGACGTGGTTACGACAGGGGCGACGCTTCGCGCCTGCGCCAGCGCGCTCTTTGCATCCGGTGCCAGGACCATCAGCTACATGACATTCGGCCGCGCGCCCGCGTCGGGCGACCGGCTCAATCGATAGGATATTCGCCAAATGGCAATAAGAGTCGGCATCAACGGCTTCGGCAGAATCGGCAGGCAGGTCCTTCGCGCGGCGAAGGAGCAGGGAGTAGTCGATCTTGATTTCGTCGCCATCAACGACCTCACCGACACGAAGACGCTGGCGCACCTCTTCAAGTACGATTCCGTGCACCGCACGTATCAGGGCGACGTCGAGGCGTCGGCCAACTCCATCAGCGTGGACGGCGACGAGGTACTCATTCTGTCGGAGAAGGATCCGGCGGCGCTGCCGTGGCGCGACCTCGGAGTGGATGTCGTGCTCGAGTCCACCGGCCGCTTCACCAACGCCACCGATGCGCGCAAGCACATTGACGCCGGCGCCCGCAAGGTTCTCATCTCCGCTCCGGCCAAGGGCGAGGACATCACGCTCGTCATGGGCATCAACAGCGACAAGTACGATCCGGCGAAGCACCACATCATTTCCAATGCGTCGTGTACGACGAACTGTCTCGTTCCCATGGTAAAGGTCGTGCGCGACAACTTCGGCTTCCGTCATGCATCCATGCTGACGGTGCACAGCTACACCAACGACCAGCCGATACTCGACTTCCCGCACAAGGATCTCCGCCGCGCGCGTGCCGCCGCGCTCTCGATGATTCCGACGACAACCGGCGCGGCCAAGGCGACGTCGCTGGTGATTCCCGAGGTGAAGGGGCTGATTGACGGCATTTCGATCCGCGTGCCTACGCCTGATGTCTCGTTCACCGACCTCATGGTCGAAGTCGAGAGACCCACCACCATCGCCGAAGTCAACGCCGCGTTCCGCGCGGCCGCCGAGGGACCGCTCGAGGGAATCCTCCAGTATACTGAGGAAGAGCTCGTTTCGAGTGATTACATCGGCAACCCGTCCTCCTGCATCCTCGACGCAAAGACGACGAACGTCATTGACGGAACGATGGTGAATGTCTGCGGCTGGTATGACAACGAGTGGGGATATTCGTCGCGGTGCGTGGACCTGCTGCGCTTCATCGGCGCGCGACTTTAACGGCCGGCGCGTGCGGAAAATGACGATTCGCGATCTGTCCGACGAGCAGCTCAGAGGCAAGCGGGCGCTCGTGCGCACCGACTTCAACGTGCCTCTCGACGACAACTGCGAGATCACGGACGACACGCGCATCCGTGCCGTGCTTCCGACGCTGCGGCTCCTCCTCGACCGGGGCGCGCGGCCGGTAATCCTCTCGCACCTCGGAAGGCCCAAGGGCAAGCCCGATCCGAAGTATTCGCTGCAGCCCGTCGCAACGCGCCTCGAGGAGCTGATCCACAGAAAGGTCACGTTTGTCGAGTCCACCGACACCGACGAGGCGATGAAGGCGTCCCTGTCGCTGCCGGACGATGAGATTCTCCTTCTCGAGAACACGCGGTTTCTCGACGGAGAAGAATCGAACGACCCGCGGCTTGCCCGTTCGCTTGCCGAGCTCGGCGACGTATTCGTCAACGATGCTTTCGGCGCGGCGCACCGCGCGCACGCGTCCACCGCCGGGATCTGCGAGTGGCTGAGGCCCGCGGTGGCCGGCCTGCTGATGGAGCGCGAGCTCGATTACCTCGGCCAGGCGCTGGGCGATCCCGAGAGGCCGTTCGTGGCGATTCTCGGGGGCTCCAAGATCTCCGGCAAGATTGACGTCATCGAGCATCTCCTGCCAAAAGTGAATGGCGTTCTCATCGGCGGCGCGATGGCGTGCACGTTCTATCGCGCGATGGGCCTGGAGACAGGCAAGTCCCTCGTCGAAGATGACAAGGTCAGTCTCGCCCGTGATCTCATGGATGAGTGGGGGCCGCGAATCACACTTCCGCACGACGCGATGGTCGCGCCGTCGATCGAGCAGGCGGCGTCCGCGCATGTCGTTCCGCGCGGTGGCATTCCCGCGGGTGAAGCGATGCTCGACATCGGGCCTCGAACGGCCGAGTCGTTTGCGCGGGCGATTGCTTCGGCGAAGACCGTTCTCTGGAACGGACCCATGGGCGTCTTCGAGACTCCGCCGTTCGACAAGGGCACACGCGCGATCGCCGACGCGATGGCGGCCGCAACGCACAAGGGAACGGTGACGATCGTCGGCGGTGGCGACTCCGCCGCGGCCGTGGCGCAGGCCGGTCTCTCCGAAAAGATGAGTCATGTCTCGACAGGCGGGGGCGCATCGCTCGAGTTCCTGGAAGGGAAGAACCTTCCCGGCGTGGATGCCCTCGACGATGCGGAGACGTCATGAACCGTCCCGTGATGGCCGCGAACTGGAAGATGAACAATGGACCGACGATGGCCCGTGAGTTCATGCAGTCGTTCCTCGATCAGTACCCCCGTCAGAACGACCGCACGATACTGTTCTTTCCGCCGGCGCTCTCGTTGGGCACCGTCGCTCACGCGATCGCCGACAGGCACGACATCATTCTGGGTGTTCAGAACGTGCACTGGGCGGATCAGGGCGCGTTCACGGGTGAGCTCTCCGTTCCGATGGCGCGCGATTCCGGCGCGCGGGTTGTCCTCGTCGGACATTCGGAGCGGCGGCACGTCTTCGGTGAGACGGATGAAGAAACCGCCCTCAAGTGCGCAGCCGTCGAGCGCGGCGGTCTCACTCCCATGCTTTGCATCGGTGAGACGCTCGAGCAGCGCGACGCGGGGCAGGCGGCTGAGATAGTTGTCGCTCAACTCCGCGCGGGCTTCTCGAAACTGACGCAGCTGACGATCCGGGAAGTGATGGTTGCGTACGAGCCGGTGTGGGCGATCGGAACGGGACGCAATGCCACGCCTGACGATGCGACCGCGATGCACTCGGTGATACGCCAGGAGCTGCGCACGCTATGCGGAGATCGCGCCCGCGCCACTCCTATTCTGTACGGTGGGAGCGTGAACGCGGTGAATGCGCCGTCGCTGGTCGCGGCTGAAGAGGTGGACGGGCTGCTGGTGGGCGGGGCGAGTCTTGACGCAAGCTCCTGGTTGGCTGTTGCTCGCGCGTAATCACGACCGTGCTGGACACACGAGCGCTGCTGCACACGAGCGCTGCTGCCATTGACTCGCACGCCGCCTTTCCGTGATATTGAACGCTGGATATGATGTCTTCAACAAGCCGAAATGCTCTATAACATACTTCTCGTTATTCTCCTCATAGACGCCGTGGTTCTGACCGCGGCGATCCTGCTTCAAGCCGGCAAGGGCAGTGGCCTCGCCGCCAACTTCGGCGGCGCCAGCTCATCGCCTGACGCTTTCATCGGCATCCACCAGGCAGGGACCATTCTGACGAAAGCCACGTGGTGGTGCGCCGGAATCTTCCTGGGTCTGTCGTTCATCCTGCAAGTCATGTCCACCAGGACGCTGGCTCCCAAGTCGGTTCTCGAAAACACGTTCGGCAAGCCCGCGCCGGTCCCGGCGACTTCGCCGGCCACCGCAGCGCCTGTAACGCCAGCCGTTCCCCTGACGCCCGCTCCGGCAACGACGCCTGCGACGACTCCCCCTGCGACCAAGCGGTAGCGGCGAGAGTTGACTGTTTACGCCACACACCCGGGGTTCCTCCTCCTAGAGGACGGAACCCTTTTTCATGGCCGCATCCGTCGCGCCGCTGGCAGTGGCGCGCGTGCGAGCGGACAGGAGCCGACGGTCGCCGAAATCGTGTTCTCGACGAACATGACCGGCTACCAGGAGATGTTCACCGATCCTTCGTTCGGCGGACAGATCGTGGTCATGACCGCTCCACAGATCGGGAACTACGGAATCAACACCGAAGATCCCGAATCGGCGCATCCGCAGGTCGCCGGTGTCATTGTTCGCGAGCTTTCGCGGACGTTTTCGAACTGGCGCGCGACGGGCGATCTGGAGGGCTGGCTCGAGTCAGCAAATGTGCCTATCCTGCAAGAGGTTGACACGAGACGCCTCACGCGGCATCTCAGGTCGGCCGGTGTCATGCGCGGTGTCATCGGCGTTGGAGATTCCCCCACTGCCGACGCGATCGCGGCGCTCGAGGCATGCCCATCGATGGAGGGCCTCGATCTCGCCTCACGCGTCACGACGCGCGAGCGTTATACGTGGGGCGATCCCGCCGCCAGCCGGTACATCATCGCCTACGACTTCGGCATCAAGCGAAATATTCTCCGACTCTTCGCCGACCATGACGCGCGCGTAACTGTCGTCCCCGCCGACACTCCCGCGAGCGACGTGCTCGGCGAACATCCCGACGGCGTCTTTCTCTCCAACGGTCCGGGCGATCCTGACGCCATATCCTATGCGCCAGATACGGTGCGAGAACTGGCAACCAGCGGGACACCCGTATTCGGCATTTGTCTCGGCCACCAGGTCCTGGGCCTGGCGTTCGGTGGCTCGACAACGAAGCTACCGTTTGGGCACCGAGGCGGAAACCACCCCGTGCGTGAAATGTCAACCGGCCGTGTGCTGATCACCTCGCAGAACCACGGCTTCGCCGTAGAAGGGAATGCGTCAGGCATCAAGGGCTCGGCCGAGCTCGAGGTCACACACGTGAACCTGAATGACGGGACGGTCGAGGGGCTCAGGCACCGAGATCTGCCCGTCTTCGGGGTGCAGTATCACCCGGAAGCGGCCCCCGGCCCGCACGATGCCGTGCCTCATTTCGATCAATTCATGGACGCCATACGCTCCCGCAAGTAGGCGCGCCGCTGCTCCGAGCCGGACTCAGGAACGCTTGACACGATTTCAGTAAAGTCATACTTTCTAACGAGTTACGGACATGTGGGTGCGTCACACCTGAGGCGGAGTCAATGACTAAAGCGGACCTGGTCGAGAGAGTCACCGCCCAGATTTCCCGGACAGCGGGCCCGATGATCTCGAAAAAGGACTGTGCGCGCGTGGTGGACGCCTTCCTCGAGGCCGTCAAGGAGTCGCTCCAGCGCCAGGAAAACATCGAGGTCCGCGGTTTCGGCACGTTCAAGATCCGCCGACGCAAGACTCGCATGGCGCGCAACCCGAGGACAGGATCCCCGGTCGAGGTATCCGCCCGCCCGGTGCCCGTGTTCAAGCCTTCCAAGGAGCTCCGCGCGCTCGTAGCAGGTGTGGAGATGTCCGAGTTCCACGATACCGAGCTCTCCGAGGCCGAGTAGCACCCTCGGCGGTCCGGGCATGACCGTCACCATCCGCCTCTTTGCGTCCTACGCCGACAAGCTCGGACGCTCAGCCTTCGAGATTGAATGCGCTGAAGGATCCACGGTGGCCGACATCGTGAGGTCGGTCACGAGCTTGCCCGGGGGCTCGTCGCTTCCTCCAATGCCTCTTGTCGCGGTGAACCGCATTTACGCCGACAGCGGCACGCCCGTGAGCGACGGCGATGAGGTGGCCATCATTCCTCCGGTGGCTGGCGGATGATGCGGGCATCGCTGGTCAGACGACCGATCGCGGTGGAGGCCATCGTCGCCGAAGTCGCCGGCGAAGGGAACGGTGCAACCGCGCTTTTCCTCGGCACCGTCCGATCACACAACGACGGCCGCGACGTCACCGGCATCGAGTACTCGGCATACGACGAGATGGCGGAGCTCGAGATGGACTGGATTCTGCGGGAGGCGGCCGAACGGTTCTGCATTGCTCAGGCGGTGGTCGAGCATCGCCTCGGGGAGTTGAAGGTCGGTGACGCTTCCATTGGCGTCGCCGTCGCCCACGCGCACCGCGGCGAAGCGATCAATGCGTTACGCTTCATCGTGGACGAGATCAAGCGCCGAGCACCGATCTGGAAGCTCGAGCACTACGCGGACGGCACTCGCGAATGGGTCGCTGCGGGAACTGGAACGACGCCGTGACCGAGCCGCGAACCGACCAGTTCGGCAGAAGGATCGAGTATCTCCGTATCTCCGTCACCGACAAGTGCAATTTCCGCTGTCTCTACTGCATGCCGCCTGAGGGCCTGCAGTGGCTCCCCAAGGCGGAGATACTGAGCTACGAGGAGATCGCGGGCATCGTTTCGCAGCTCGCGCCCGAAGGGCTCAGTCGCGTACGCGTTACGGGCGGTGAGCCGACGATCCGCCCGAACCTGGAAGTGCTCATCAGTCTGCTCCGCGCCATCGGCGGCATTCGAGACATCGCTCTCTCGACCAATGGGGTGCGCCTCGTCGAGCTCGCGGCGAAGTATCGCGCCGCGGGCCTCGACCGCGTGAATATCAGCGTGGACTCGCTCCGCCCCGAGCGGATCGCGGCGATCGCCCGACGAGACATGGGCTTCAACCCGATTGCCGCTGCTGCTGCCGCTGAGCGGGCGGGCCTTTCTCCCGTGAAGATCAACGTGGTCGTCATGCGTGGCATCAACGACGACGAGATCGCCGATTTCGCACGCCTGACACTCGATAACCCGTGGCATGTCCGTTTCATCGAACTGATGCCGGTGGGATCCATGAGTGGCGTCATCTGGGAACACGTCGTGGCATCGGCCGAAGTGCTCGAGCGAGCCGCATCTGTCGGTGCTCTGTCCCGTTCGCCTGGCCCTTCGCGCGGGAACGGTCCGGCCGAGTATCACTCGTTCGACGGCGCGCCCGGATCGATTGGCGTCATCACCCCCATGACTCACACCTATTGCGCGAGCTGCAACCGCGTGCGTCTCACGGCCGACGGAAAGCTGCGTACGTGTCTGTTCGGCGATCATGAGGTGAACCTCCGCGAGCCGTTCCGCGAAGGCGCTGATATGGCGCCGCTTTTTCGGCGCGCACTCGCCGGGAAGCCGCTGGAGCACGAGCTTCTCCAGATGCGCACCGGCGGATTGCGTGCTCTTTCGCAGGTTGGAGGCTGACCGGCGGTTTGCCAGCGCCGCAATTGCGAAATAACTTTCGCTCTGCAGTTCTCCACTAATCCAGCAGAGCACAATGGTCAACAAGATTACGGTCGTCGGCGCAGGCAACGTAGGCGCGACGACTGCGCAGCGTGTCGCCGAAAAGGAGCTGGCCCGCCACGTCGTACTCGTGGACATCATGGAAGGCGTGCCGCAGGGGAAGGGACTCGATCAGTGGGAGTCGGCGCCGATCGAGGGATTCGACTCCCGTGTCATCGGCACCAACGGCTACGACGAGGCCGCCAATTCCGACATCGTCATCGTCACCGCCGGCATTGCGCGCAAGCCAGGCATGTCCCGCGACGATCTTCTCAACACCAATGCCGGCATCGTGAAGTCGGTGTCCGAGAGCATCAAGGCGACGTCGCCTGACGCGATTCTCATCATGGTGTCAAACCCGCTCGACGTCATGTCGTGGGTGGCGAAGGAAGTGACGGGGTTCCCGCGCGAGCGCGTGCTCGGAATGGCGGGAGTCCTCGACTCGGCGCGGTACCGCTCGTTCCTCGCCGAGGCGCTCGACGTGTCCGTTCGCGACATCCAGGCGATGGTGCTCGGCGGCCACGGCGACACGATGGTGCCGCTTGTTTCGTACACGAGCGTCAGCGGCATTCCGGTCACGCAGCTCATGCCGAAGGAGCGCCTCGACGCGATTATCGAGCGCACGCGCAACGGCGGCGCCGAAATCGTGAAACTCCTCAAGACCGGTTCAGCCTATTACGCGCCTTCAGCCGCGGCCGTGCAGATGTGCGAGGCGATCGTGCGCGACCAGAAGCGCATTCTCCCGTGCGCCGCGTGGCTCGAGGGCGAATACGGGATGTCGGGACTCTTCCTTGGCGTGCCGTGCAAGCTTGGCCGGAAAGGGCTTGAGGGGATCCTCGAGGTTACCCTCACTGACGAGGAGCGTGCGGCGCTCGAGCGCAGCGCGGAAGCGGTCAGGGAGCCGATGAGCGCAGTCAAGCTCTGACAAGGAGATGAACCGGGCAATCCGCTTCTACCAGTCGGCGATCGGAAAGAAAGTCGTGATGGGTGTCACCGGCCTGATTGGAATCGGGTTCGTGATCGGGCACATGTCGGGCAACCTCCTCGCCTTTCGCGGGGCGGAAGCAATCAACGCCTATGCCCGGTTTCTCAAGAGCACGGGCGAGCTTCTGTGGATCCTGCGCCTGGTGCTCATCGCCGCAGTGATTCTGCACGTCGTCGCCGCGTATCAGCTCACGATGCAGAACCGCGCGGCACGTCCTGTCGGGTACGTCAACCGCGAGCCCCAGGTGAGCACCTGGGCGGCACGCACGCTGCGGTGGGGCGGCGTGCTTCTCCTTCTGTTCATCGTGCTCCACATAATGCATTTCACGACCGGGACCATCGAGCCGGCAGGCGCGTTCAGCGAGACCGACGTACACGCCAACATCGTCACGAGCTTCCGGTTGTGGTGGGTGACCCTCTTCTACGTAATCGCGATGATCGCGCTCGGACTGCATCTCTATCACGGTGCATGGAGCTCGGTGCGGTCGCTTGGCATCTCACCGCCGTCGAACGATCCGTTGCACCGCCGCGTCGCACTTGTGATCGCGGTGGTCGTCTGGCTCGGCTTCACCGCCGTGCCCGTCGCCGTCTTCGCCGGACTCATAGACTGACATGGAACTGAAAGCACGCATCCCCGCGGGCCCGCTGGAGAAGAAATGGGACCGCCATCGCTTCGAGATGAAGCTCGTCAATCCCGCCAACAAGCGGAAATACTCCGTCATCGTCGTCGGCACCGGCCTTGGCGGCGGAGCAGCGGCCGCGACTCTCGGCGAGCTCGGATACAACGTGAAGTGCTTCTGCTTCCAGGATTCACCGCGGCGCGCGCACAGCATCGCCGCCCAGGGCGGAATCAACGCGGCCAAGAACTACCAGAATGACGGCGACAGCATCCACCGTCTTTTCTATGACACGATAAAAGGCGGCGATTTCCGCTCCCGCGAGGCGAACGTCTACCGCCTCGCGGAGATCAGCGTGAACATCATTGATCAGTGCGTGGCACAGGGAGTTCCGTTCGCTCGCGAGTATGGCGGACTGCTGGCGAACCGGTCGTTCGGCGGAGCGCAGGTGTCGCGCACGTTCTACGCGCGTGGTCAGACCGGACAGCAGCTGCTGCTTGGTGCGTACCAGGCGCTCGAGAGGCAGATCGCGCTCGGATCCGTGAAGATGTTCCCGCGCACAGAGATGCTCGATGTCGTGGTCATTGACGGAAGGGCGCGCGGGATCATCACCCGCGATCTGATCACCGGCGAGATCCAGCCGCACGTCGCCGATGCCGTCGTGCTGGGAACCGGCGGTTACGCCAATGTTTTCTATCTCTCGACCAACGCCAAGGGGTCGAACGCGACCGCCATCTGGCGCGCGTACAAGCGCGGAGCTGCGTTCGCTAATCCGTGCTTCACGCAGATCCACCCGACCTGCATTCCGGTCAGCGGGGAACACCAGTCCAAGCTGACCCTCATGAGCGAGTCGCTCCGCAACGACGGACGCGTGTGGGTTCCAAAGGCGAATGGTGACAAGCGCCCGCCGAACCAGATACCCGAGGCGGAGCGGGACTATTACCTCGAGCGCAAGTATCCGAGCTTCGGCAATCTCGCTCCGCGCGACATCGCTTCACGCTGCGCGAAGGAAGTGTGCGACGAGGGCAGGGGAGTCGGCGAAGGCGGACTTGGCGTCTATCTCGACTTCGCCGACGCCATCGAGCGCCTCGGCGAAGGAGTCATTCGAGAGCGGTACGGCAACCTCTTCGAGATGTATCAGCGTATCACCGACGAGGATCCGTATAAGGTGCCGATGCGCATCTATCCCGCAGCGCACTACGTCATGGGCGGCTTGTGGGTGGACTACAGCCTCATGAGCACCGTCGAAGGGCTGTACGTCATCGGCGAAGCCAATTTCTCCGATCACGGCGCCAATCGTCTCGGCGCGAGCGCGTTGATGCAGGGGCTGGCGGACGGATACTTCGTGATCCCCAACACGATCGGAGACTATCTCGCCACCGCCCGGCCGCCGAAGGTGGACGAGAATCACCCGGCTTTCCGCGAGGCGGTGGCGGAGGTGGACGAGCGCACCCGGCGGCTGCTCTCGATAGATGGAAAGCGGACCGTCGATTCATTTCACCGCGAGCTGGGCCACATCATGTGGAGCTACTGCGGGATGGCGCGAAACGAGGCGGGACTGAAGAAGGCGCTCGAGCTGATCCCTGTGCTGCGCGACGAGTTCTGGCGGAACGTCAATGTGCCCGGAAGCGATGCGCAGCTCAATCAGGCGCTGGAGAAGGCGGGACGCGTCGCCGATTTCATGGAGCTGGCCGAGTTGATGTGCCGCGACGCGCTGCATCGCACAGAATCGTGCGGAGGACATTTCCGTGAGGAAAGCCAGACTCCCGACGGTGAAGCGCTGCGCGACGACGAGCACTTCGCGTACGTGGCGGCATGGGAGTACGCGGGAGAAGGCCAGGCGCCGATTCTGAACAAGGAGCCGCTGGTTTTCGAGAACGTCAAGCTCTCGCAGAGGAGCTACAAGTAATGAACCTGCGCTTGAGAGTCTGGCGCCAGGCAGGACCCGCGGCGCGCGGCCGGATGGTGGAGTACGACGCACCCGGCATCAGCCCGGACATGTCGTTCCTCGAGATGCTCGACGTGGTGAACGAGCGATTGACGGAGAGCGGCGAGGAGCCGATCGCGTTCGATCACGACTGCCGCGAGGGAATCTGCGGGTCGTGCTCGCTGATGATCAACGGAGCGGCGCACGGTCCGATGAAGGGCACCGCGACGTGTCAGCTCCACATGCGCAGTTTCAAGGACCGGGACGTGATAGACGTGGAGCCGTGGCGAGCGAAGGCGTTCCCGGTGATCCGCGATCTCGTGGTGGACCGCGGCGCGCTCGACCGGATCATCCAGGCCGGCGGATTCATCACCGCGTCCACTGGCGGCGCTCAGGACGCGAATGCGACGCTCGTCCCGAAGACGTCCGCCGACGCGGCGATGGATGCCGCCGCGTGCATTGGCTGCGGCGCCTGCGTCGCCGCCTGTCCCAACGCATCCGCATCCCTCTTCACGGCGGCGAAGATCAGCCACCTCGGACATCTTCCGCAGGGACAGCCGGAGCGTCATCGCCGCGTGCTGTCCATGGTAGAGCAGATGGAGCTCGAGGATTTCGGCGGCTGCACGCTTTTCGGTGAATGCCAGGAAGCGTGCCCGAAGGAGATCAGCATCGACACGATCACGAGGATGAACGGCGACTACATCTGTGCTGGTCTCCCGGCTTGAGACGCATCTCGTACGCCACGCGGAGCCAGCCGCCTTTCTCCCCCTTGTAACCAGGACCCGCTCGAAAAACTGCTTGGACGACAAACTGCTTGGACGACGGACGACACTAGCCTAGTACTTACTTGACATAGAAGCCGTTATAGCATAAGGTGTGGTACCTTCCGTGTGGAGAGTGCCATGAGTTATGCTGCGGTGCCGGTCACGCTCGCGCCAGAGGAGGCCGACACGCTCGGCCGGTGGGCGCGCGCCGGGCGAAGCGAGCACCGGCAAGCCTTTCGTGCCCGCATCATCTTGCGCGCGGCAGCCGGCGAAGGGACGAACGCCATCGCCGAGTCGCTCGGCACCCGGCCCGCTACGGTGAGCAAGTGGCGCACGCGGTTCGCCACGCAGCGGCTGGCCGGCCTGAGGGATGCGATGCGTCCCGGGAAGCCGCGCCTCTACACGGAGGCGACGGAACGCCGGATCCTGGCGCAACTCGATGCGCCGCCGCCGCCGGGCTATGCGCAGTGGAACGGCCGGCTCGTCGCCCGTGCACTGAGAGATGTCTCGGCTGACCAGGTATGGGCGATTTTGCGGAAGCACAAGATCGCTCTCGCGCGGCGGCGGAGTTGGTGCATCAGTACCGATCCAGAGTTTGCGCGCAAAGCGGCCGACATCGTCGCCCTGTACCTGCGCCCGCCGGAGAACGCCTTGGTGATCTCCGTTGATGAGAAGCCTCATATTCAAGCGCTGGAGCGGGCTCAGGGCTACTTGAAGTTCCCCAATGGACGGGCGATGACGGGCTTCTCGCATGAATACAAGCGGCATGGCACGTCGACACTCTTCGCCGCCCTGGCAGTTGCGACGGGCCGGGTCGTGGCGGGGCACTACCGCCGCCGCCGGCGGGTGGAGTTCCTCGATTTCATGAATCGGGTCGTCGCGGCCTATCCGGACCAAGAGCTGCATGTCGTCCTGGACAACCTGAGCACCCATAAACCGAAGCACGACCGTTGGCTCGCTCGCCATCCTCGCGTTCACTTGCACTACACGCCCACGCACGCGAGCTGGCTCAATCTGATCGAAGTCTGGTTCAGCATCCTCGCGCGCGCCGCGCTGGCGGGCGTCAGTTTCACCAGCGTACGGGCGTTGCGCGAGGCGATCGATCGCTTCCTGGCCGCATGGAAGACGGAGGCCCATCCGTTCGAGTGGACGAAAGAAGTTGTGCATCAAGTCCCGCTCAAATCACGTTACTCTGATTTACTCAAGTAAGTACTAGCGTGAGCGTCATGTCAGCATGGAATACCGACGACTACGCGACGGGAACGGCGAGCGGAACGTCAATGGCCGCGCCGCACGTCGCTGGGGCGGCTGCGCTCTACCTGCAGAGCAATCCGGGAGCGTCACCGGCGGCAGTCGCACAGGCGCTCGTCTCGTCGGCAACGAATGGCGTCCTGACAGGACTCGTCGGTACCTCGCCGAACAGGCTTCTCCGAGTGGCGGGATCCAGCAGCGGAGATACTGCGACCGCGCCAGCCCCTGCGCCGGCGCCGGCACCGAGTCCCCCGCCGGTGAATGCAGCTCCGATCGCAAGCTTCTCGGTCAGCTGTCCCTCGAACAAGAACAACTGCTCGTTCGATGCATCGGGCTCGAGCGACGACTCGGGAATTGCCAGCTACTCGTGGAACTTCGGCGACGGTACGTCGAGCGTGAGCGCGGCGAATCCGAGGGCGAGCCACTCCTATTCAGCGAAGGGCACTTACTCAGTCACGCTGACGGTGAGCGATGCGGCCGGTCTCCAGACGAGCGCGACGCAGAGAGTATCCGTGAAGAGTCTCAGCAGGTAACGTATGACAGCGGCGGCATCGTGAGATGCAGTCGCTGCGGCAAGAGAAAGAGGGGCTCCGTTGGGGCCCCTCTTTTTGGGTTCTTCACGGATTAATGGGAAACGCCGCCCTTGTCTCAAGGAAGAAGCACCTGTCGGTCGGAAGCCGTGAGCTATCCGTTCGATAACTGAGAACAGCCGACCTGCCAGCGGTCGGCCCTTCTCAGTTGAATCGGCTCGAGCCCACTGCTGACACACTCTTGGCCGCCTACATGTTTAAGGTGATGCCCCCGGAATTCCTCGAAGAACCTTTTTTATTGCGGCGGCGTCAGCGCGCCCCGCAAACGCTCCACCCGATCACAGCTTCGGCAGCGTCACCCCGGTCTGCCCCTGGTATTTTCCCTTCTTGTCCTTATAGGAAACCAGCGGCTCCTCCTCTCCCTTGAAGAACAACACCTGCGCGATTCCCTCGTTGGCGTAGATCTTCGCGGGAAGGGGAGTCGTGTTGGAAATCTCGAGCGTCACATGACCCTCCCACTCGGGCTCCAGCGGCGTGACGTTCGTGATTATCCCGCACCGCGCATACGTGGACTTGCCGACCGTCACGGTGAGGACGTTACGCGGAATCCGGAAATACTCCACCGACCTCGCCAGCGCGAACGAATTGGGCGGCACTATGCACACGTCGCCGTTGAATTCCACGAACGAGTTGGGGTCGAAATTCTTGGGGTCCACGATGGAATTGAGAACGTTCGTGAAAATCCGGAACTCGCTCGCCACGCGCATGTCGTAGCCATAGGAGCTGACACCGTACGAAATGACCCCCGACCTGACCTGGCTGCTTTCGAACGGCTCGATCATCCCATGCTCGAGCGCCATCTGGGTGATCCAGCGATCGGACTGAATTGACATTTCCTGGATGGGATTTTGCGGAGGTGCGCCACGTTCGTGCACGCGATATTGCAGGCGCGGAAATCTATGGAATCGGAACGCTTCGGGCTACGGTCATCCCCCTTCCATCCGCGCTATCGAACACGATAGATTCCTGTCGCCTACAGTTAGTGAAATATTTCACGAAGTCGGGAACTCCATGAGTCGCGCGTACTTGCCTGTCCTGATGTTGCTTGGATTCGTGGTCATGAATGGGCTGCTGATAGTGGTGTTGTCGGCACTCCTCAAGCGCTCACGCCCGACTCCGGTCAAGCAGACCCCCTACGAGTCCGGCATCCCCGTTCTCGGCGACGCCAGAGAGCGATTCTCCATCAAGTTCTACCTCGTCGCCATCCTGTTTATCGTGTTCGACATCGAAACCGTTTTCATGATCCCGTGGGCCGTTTACTATAGACAGCTTTCCTGCACGGCCGAGCTCGTCGCCGGCGCGTGCCCGGCCGGACAGATCACGTTCTTCGGTCTCGGTGAAATGCTCGTATTCATGGCGATCCTGCTCGTCGGGCTCGCCTACGTCTGGAAGAAGGGAGCACTGCAATGGGATTAGCGGCACGTCCTGAGACCCGCACGGTCTCCTGGCAACCCGAAAGTCAGGAAGGCTGGGTCGCGACCCGCCTGGATTTCCTCGTCAACTGGGGACGAGCGAACTCCCTCTGGCCGATGCCGTTCGGCACGGCCTGCTGCGCGATCGAGTTCATGGCCACCGCGGCCAGCCGGTTCGACCTCGCCCGCTTCGGCATGGAGAGAATGAGCTTCTCTCCGCGACAGGCGGACGTCCTGATCTGCGCCGGCCGCGTTCCGTTCAAGCTCGCCCCCGTCATCCGCCGCATCTGGCAGCAGATGCCTCAGCCAAAGTGGTGCATCTCGATGGGTGCCTGCGCCTCGACCGGTGGCATGTTCGACAACTACGCGGTGGTGCAGGGAATTGACACGATCATTCCGGTTGACGTGTACGTGCCCGGCTGCCCGCCACGGCCTGAAGGCCTACTCTATGGAATCCGCATGCTCCAGGAGAAGGTCATGGCCGAACGGCTCGTGGACAACCGGCTGCGCGACGAAATGAATCCCGACCCCTCGAGCCAGCTCTACATCCCGCCGTCGGTCATTGACGAGCTGGGAGAGCCGTTCGGCAATTCGGTCCACCAGACGCGCTCCGCACCGTGACGGACAAGTTCGACATCGTCACCACCGGTTCGGCGCTGCGCGAAGTTTCTCCGCCGATCACGCCGCGGAATGTGCAGCACCGCGGCGGCGAGCCCAATCCCAGTGCCTCGGCTCTGGCCGCACGTTTTCCGGGGGCCGTCCAGCGCTCTGAAGTGGTGTGGGGCGAGACGGCCGTGTACGTCGAAGCGTCCCGCATCGGCGAGATCATGCAATGGCTGCGTGACGATCCCAATCAGCGCTACGATTATCTGAGCGACGTCACCGCAGTCGAGTATCGTGACTTCGAGACCCCCATCGAAGTGGTCTGGCATCTTCGGTCGCTGCCGTTCCGGCGTTTCCTTCGCGTCAAGGCGATGCTGGCGAAGAACGCACCGCTGGAAGTGCCAAGTGTCTGGCCACTCTGGAAGGCTGCCGACTGGATGGAGCGCGAGTGCTACGACATGTTCGGCATCCGTTTCGTGGGGCATCCGGATCTCCGCCGCATCCTGATGTGGGAGCAGTACAAGGAAGGATTCCCGCTGCGCAAGGATTTCCCGCTGCGCGGCCGCTTCAGCCGCGCCGAGCAGCTTCGTCAGGCCCTCACGCAGAATCCGGAAGCGAAATACTCGATGGAAGAGCTTGCGATCGCCGACGCATTCGAGGATCTGCCCGCGGACATGCGGAAGCGCCTCGGCACCGGTGAACGGACGGGTGAGTAGAATGGCATCAGGCAATCGTACGATCGAAGTCGAGCTGTCCACGACAGGGCTCGACGCGCAGGGCAGGCCGCAGCGCGTTCCGCTGGTCACGAACGATGGCGGCTCTCCGCTCGAGATTTCCGCGCCGCTGGCGATGGAACCCGAGCTTTCGGGCGATCACATGCTCATCAACATCGGGCCGCAGCATCCGGCGACGCACGGGGTGCTTCGGCTGGTGCTCGAGCTCGACGGCGAGACGGTGGTGCGTTGCATTCCGCACATCGGCTACCTGCACTGCGGATTCGAGAAGATCGGCGAGTACCGCCAGTACAACCAGATCATCCCGTGGACCGATCGCGAAGATTATCTCAACTCGATCGGCAACAACGTCGCATTCGCGCTCGGCGCCGAGCGGCTGTTCGGCATTGACATCACCGAGCGGTGCGAAGTCCTTCGCGTAATCGCTGCGGAGCTTTCGCGGATCATCTCCCACCTGGTCTGGGTCGGCACGACGTGCATTGACATCGGCGCGTTTACGCCGTTCCTGTGGGCGTTCCAGGAGCGCGAGAACGTCTACAATCTGCTCGAGAGCTGGGTCGGCGCGCGACTCACCACATCGGCGACGCGCGTCGGCGGAATGGCGGCGGACATCCCGTCCGGATGGATGGACGGGCTGCGCCAGTTCATGCGCACCCTCCCGCACACGATTAACGAAGTAGATCGCATCATCACGAAGAACGGCATCTGGGTCGGACGCACGATCGGTCTCGGCGTGATGACGCCGGACGAAGCGATCAACTGGGGACTCTCCGGCCCGATGCTTCGCGCGTCGGGCGTGGATTACGACGTGCGCAAGGATTTCCCATACCTCGGATACGAGAATTACGACTTCGATGTTCCCGTCGGCACCAACGGCGATGTCTACGACCGTTATCTCGTGCGCATGGAGGAGATGCGGCAATCCGTGCGCATTCTCCAGCAGGCCGCCGACAGACTTCCCGACGGCCCTGTCAACGTGGACGATGCGCGCGTGATTCTTCCGCCCAAGTCCAAGGCGACGAGTGAGATGGAATCCATGATCCATCACTTCAAGCAGGTGATGGAAGGTCCGCGTCCGCCCGCCGGCGAGTCCTACGTCGCCGTCGAAAGCCCGAAGGGGGAGAAGGGCTACTACATGGTCTCCGACGGGACGTCCAAGCCGGTGCGCTGGAGAATCCGTCCGCCTTCCTTCATCAACCTTGCCGCAATTCCGAAGATGGTAGAGGGACACCTCCTCTCCGACGTCATCGCGATCAACGCGAGCATTGACATCGTCATGGGAGAGATCGACCGATGAGCCATCAGCCTGTCTTTACCGCCACTGCGCGCAAGGAGCTCGATACGCTCCTCGGCCGCTATCCTACGAAGATGGCGGCGCTGCTCCCCGCGCTATGGATAGTGCAGCGCGAGCGCGGGTGGGTGAGCGAAGACGCCATGGCCGAGGTTGCGGGGGTGCTCGATCTGACACCCGCCTACGTGAAAGGCGTCGTGACGTTCTACACGATGTATCACCAGCATCCGGTCGGGAAATACTTCATCCAGGTCTGCACGACGTCGCCATGCGGAGTCTGCGGAGCCGAGGATGTGGTGAAGGCGTTCCTGCAGCACACGCGCACCGGCGAGCTGGGCGTCACTTCCGCCGACAACAAGTACACGGTGATCGAAGTCGAGTGCCTCGGCGCCTGTGGGTTCGCGACACCTGTCATGATCAACGAAGAGTTCATCGAGTCGGTCACTCCGGAAACAGTTCCGGAAATCCTGGCAAGACTTCCATAAATGGGTTATCCGCACAAATCGCATCCGCGCGAGACGCCGGTGCTCTCCCAGTACTTCGGCGATTCCGACGCGCGCTCACTGGACGGCTGGAAGAAGCGGGGCGGCTACCAGGCGCTCGAGAAGGCGCTCGGCATGGCTCCCGCCGACATCGTCAACATCGTCAAGGAATCGGGGCTGCGTGGTCGCGGCGGAGCCGGATTTCCGACCGGGCTCAAGTGGTCGTTCATGAAGCCGGGCGACGGCAAGCCGCATTACCTGTGCTGCAACGCCGACGAATCGGAGCCGGGCACGTTCAAGGACCGCGAAGTCATGCGCTGGACTCCGCATGGGCTGATCGAGGGATGCGCGATCGCCGCATACGCGATCGGAGCCGAAACGGTTTACATCTACATCCGCGGTGAGTTCACCGAGCCGCTGACCCGGATGGAAGCCGCCGTGCGCGAAGCGTACGACGCGGGCATCCTCGGCCCCAACGCGATGGGCACCGGCAAGCGCATTGACATGTACGTTCACAAGGGCGCGGGCGCTTACATCTGCGGCGAAGAGACGGCGCTCATGAACTCGCTCGAGGGCCGGCGCGGCAATCCGCGCATCAAGCCGCCGTTCCCCGCGGTCTCGGGAGTGTTTGGTCAGCCGACGACGATCAACAACGTCGAGACCCTCGCCGCCGTTCCGGCGATCCTTATGAAGGGCGCCGAATGGTACAAGGGGATGTCGCTGTCGAATCCCAGGAGCACGGGCTCCAAGCTGTTCTCCGTCTGCGGGAATGTCCGACTGCCGGGCACATATGAGGTCGTGCTCGGCTTCCCGTTCAAGGAATTCCTGAACGACCTGTGCGGCGGCCCTCCCGAGGGGAAGAAGTTCAAGGCCGTAATTCCGGGCGGCGCGTCGGTCCCGATCCAGACGATGGAGGAAGCCGAGGCGACGCTGATGGATTACGAGGGCTTCATCGCCCAGGGCTCGATGCTTGGATCGGGCGGCGTCATCGTCATTGATGACTCGCAGTCAATGGTGCGCGTGATCGCGCGGCTGGCGCGGTTCTTCGCCCACGAGAGCTGCGCGCAGTGCACGCAATGCCGCGAAGGCACGGCGTGGACGACGAAGATTCTCGAGCGCATCCGGGACGGGCAGGGCACGATGGAAGATCTGGACACGCTGATGGGAATCGCTGAGAACATGACCGGCACCACTATCTGCGTGTTGAGCGATTCGTGCGCGACCCCGGTCATTTCCGGCATCAACAAGTTCAGAAGCGAATTCGAGGCGCTGATCCATGGAAAGCGTGTGCACTCCGTGATGGCGGCGGTGGCCTGATGGCTGAGCAGATGGCTGAACAGAAGATGGTCAACCTCACGATCGAGGGACGGCCCGTAAGCGTGCCAGAGGGCACGTCCATCCTCGAGGCCGCGAAGACCGCGGGCATCCTCATTCCGCATTACTGCTATCACCCGAGTCTTCCCATTCCGGGCGTTTGCCGGATGTGCCTCGTCGAGGTGGAGAAGGCGCCGAAGCTCGCGCCGTCGTGCGCGACTTCGGTGGCCGAAGGCCAGGTCGTCCGCGTCCACACCGAACGCGCTCTCGAGGCGCGGAAGGGAGTGCTCGAGTTCCTGCTCATCAATCACCCTCTTGATTGTCCGATCTGCGACCAGTCCGGCGAGTGCGAGCTTCAGGACTTCACGTATCAGGAAGGGCGTGCGGATTCGCGATACCGCGACCCGAAGCGATTCAATCCGGTGGAGGATTTCGGCGGCGACGTGATGTACGTCCCCAATCGCTGCATCCTCTGCACCCGTTGCGTGCGCTTCATGGACGATCTCGCGCACGATACGGTCCTCAACGTCAGCGAGCGCGGCGACCGCGCGCTCATCGGAAAGTTCGAGGGTAAGGATCTCACGCACCCGTGGGCGGCGAACGTGATTGACCTCTGCCCGGTCGGTGCGCTGCTTTCCAAGGACTTCCTGAACAAGGCGCGCGCATGGGAACTGGACCGCGCTGCTTCCATCTGCCCCGGCTGCACCCAGGGCTGCAACATCATGATCGAGGTGCGGGACAACAGCGTCGCGCGTCTCAAGCCGCGTCCCAACGAGGACGTCAACAAGTTCTTCATGTGCGACAACGGCCGACTCAACTATCGGTGGATGAACCGGCAGGACAGAGCGGAGAAGCCGATGGTGCGCGCCGGCGGTGTCCTCGCCGCGACCGAGTGGGAGACAGCGATCAATTCCGCTGCGACAATTCTGCGCGGCGCGAGAGTGTTCGTTCTGGCGTCGCCGAGCCTCTCCAACGAGGCGCTGTTCCTGCTGTCGCAGCTCATCGAGCACAACGGCGGCACCGGCGTTTTCCGTGTCGCCACCGGTGAGGAAGCGCCGCTGCCCGGCGTCGAGGATCTCGCCCTTCGGCGCGATCGCGCCGCCAACGTCGCGGGCGCGGAGATGATGGGCTATTTCCGGTCGGACGCGCCGCTCGACGGGCTCGGAGAGGGCGACGTGCTCATCATCGCCGACGACGATCTCGAAGGTCTTTCCATAGATGCTGCCTCGCGTGCCGCTTCGGTAATCGTGATCGGAACGACAATGCCGAAGGGCATCGAGAAGCCTGCGGTCGTGCTGCCGATCTCCAACTTTTCCGAAGAAGAGGGGACGTTCACGAACCTTCGCGGGCGCGTGCAGCGATTCATGCAGGCCAAGGCCGCCCCTGGGCAGGCAAGGCCGAGCTGGCTCGTGCTCGGCGACCTTCTCGGTGCACTGGGAGCCCAGACGAGCTTCTTCCTTCCGTCCGACGTCTTCGCAAATCTCGCCGAGACGAAGCCTGATTTCGCCGGCCTGTCATACGACTCGCTCGGCATGCGCGGGCTTCCCGTGATGAGTGCCGGTGCGGGGGCGACTCGATGATCGCTCCGATCGCGCTTCTTCAGATCGCCAACCCGCAGCTGCCGCCGCCGGGTACCGGCGTCTTCGTGATCTTCACGCTGATCAAGATGATCATCGTGTTCATTGTCTACATGATGAGCGCGGCGCTCCTGACTCTCGCCGAGCGCAAGATCTCGGCGTGGATTCAGGGTCGGCACGGGCCCAATCGTGTCGGCGGCCGCGGCGGATGGCTGCAGCCGGTGGCGGACGGTGTGAAGAACTTCATGAAGGAGGAGACGTATCCAACCGCGGCGTACAAGCCGCTGTTCATACTGGCTCCGGTGCTCGTGTTCATTCCAGCGATGACCACGGTCGCGGTGATCCCCTTCGGCGCGCCGCTCCCGACACGGTGGGGTCTGATCCCGATGGTCGTCGCCGACCTTCCGGTCGGATTCCTGTTCATCTTGGCGATCTCGTCGCTTGGCGTGTACGGAATCGTGCTTGCCGGCTGGGCGTCCAACAACAAGTACGCATTGCTCGGCGGGCTGCGGTCCAGCGCGCAGATGATCTCTTACGAGATCTCGATGGGCATGTCCACGATCCCGGTGCTGCTCCTCGCGGGCAACGTGACCCTGAGCTCGATCGTGACGCAGCAGGCGTACGGCGGATGGAACATCGTCAACCTGACTATCGCGTTCTTCATATTCATGGTCTCGGCATTCGCCGAGACGAACCGCCTTCCGTTCGATCTTCCGGAGGCGGAGACGGAACTGGTTGCCGGCTACCACACGGAATACAGCGCGATGAAGTTCGCGCTGTTCCCGATCTCCGAGTACTGCAACATGATCACGGCGAGCGCGCTGATGGCGACGCTCTTCTTCGGCGGGTTCGACGTGCCGTTCACCGGGCGCGACAACATCGGTCCGTACAGCGGATGGCTCACGTTGCTGTCCATCGTGATCTTCCTGCTCAAGACAGCCTTCTTCCTGTTCGTGTATATCTGGATCCGGTGGACGGTTCCGCGTTTCCGTTATGACCAGCTCATGTCGCTGGGATGGCGCGTGATGCTGCCGCTGGCGCTCGCCTACATAATCATCATCGCGGCGGCGATCCTCATTCTCGATTCGGCGGGCATCAAGGAAGGAGCGATGTATGCGTCCATCCTTGGCGCAATAAACATGGCGCTCGTTGTCGTGCTGTTCGCGATTCTTGACCGGGGCAGGATACTGAGCCCGGCATATGGCCGGGTGCAGGCGGAAAGGCTGGCGCGACTGCAGCGCATAAGCAGTCGTTCTCCCCTCGCGACAGGAGAATCCGAATAATGGCGATCGGCGTGAAAGTGCTGGATCGTAATATCGAGGACGTCAGCTACATCAGAGCCACGCTCAAGGGAATGGGGATGACCTTCAGGCACCTGCTGGAGCCCAAGGTCACGGTCCAGTACCCCGAGGTGAAGTGGCCGATGTCTCCGCGCTGGCGGGGAACGCACCGGATGCTCACGACCGAGACGGGACAGGCGAAGTGCGTGGCATGCGGCCTTTGTCCGACGGTGTGCCCGGCCAATTGCATCAAGCTCGTGCCCGGTGAGGACGAAAAGGGGAACCGCTATCCGCTGGTTTTCGAGATCGACGAATTCCGCTGCATCTTCTGCGGATACTGTCAGGAAGTCTGCCCTGAGGAGGCGATCCACGTCGGGCGGCACTACGAGAACTCGGAATACAGCCGCGCCGGCTTCGTCTACGATCTCGAGCGCCTGACGGCGCAGACGCATCCCGTGTGCGAGATGTGGGACCCCGACGATCCAAAGGGAGAATGATGCAGGAACATTATCCTCTCTTCTACACGTTCCATTTCTACTTCTTCGGCGTCGTGGCGATCGCTTCGGCGCTCACCTTCGTCACCAGGAAGAGTCCGGTTGCAGCGGCGCTGTGGCTGGTGAACACGATGTTCTCGCTGGCCGCGCTCTACATTCTGCTCGACGCCCAGTTCGTCGGCGTGATGCAGGTGCTCGTCTATGCCGGCGCGATCATGGTCGTGTTCCTGTTCGTAGTGATGCTCCTGAATCTCGGGCATCCCTCGGAAATCGCCGACGCTCGCGGAAAGTGGCCGGTGATGGTGGCGGCGCTGATCGGGCTCGGGCTCCTGGCGGAGCTGATGGCGATCTCGCGGACGCGGATCGCCGGTCGGTTCCAGGTACCGGCGGGCTTCGCCGTGGATCAGATGAAGAAGTATGGTGCGGTCGGATCTGTGGCGAGACCGCTCTTCAATGAATATCTGCTGGCGTTCGAGCTGACGAGCGTGCTGCTGCTCGTGGCGATCGCGGGCGCGGTGGTTCTCGGAAAGCGGAGGGACAGCGATGCTGGCTGAGTCTCTTGCGCTCTCCGCGGTTCTGTTCACGATCGGCGTGGTCGGCGTGCTGATCCGCCGCAACGCGATCATCATCTTCATGTGCGTCGAGCTGATGCTCAACGCCGTCAACCTGACGTTCATCGCCTTCTCCCGGTACTACGGCGCCGCGGGACAGGTATTCGTGGTGTTCGTGATGACCGTCGCGGCGGCTGAAGCGGCCGTCGGGCTGGCGATCATCATCTCGATCTTCCGCCACCGCCAATCGGTGAACCTGCAGAACATCAATCTCCTCAAAGGATGATGCTACTCCAGATAGCAGCGGAAGCTCATCCGCTGACGGGTACCATCGCCGAATGGGTTTGGCTGCTGCCCGTGCTCCCGCTGCTCGGATTCGTGATCAACGGCGGAGTGTCGCTGCTGAGCGCAGCGACACGAGGCGCAGAGATCAGAGAGAGCGCAGAGAGCGCAGAGGTAGCGCCGCATCGCTATGCGGCGATCTCCAGCATCATGGGGCCTCTCGTGCTGGTGCTCACGTTCGGGCTGGCGTTCGCCATCTTCTCGCAGATGCGGTCGGTGACGCTGGAAGCCCCGTTCATCCAGCGGTACTTCAGCTGGATGCCGGTTGGGAATCTCCAGATTGACGCCGCGCTGCAGCTCGATCAGCTGTCCATGGTGATGGTGCTGATCATCACCGGTGTGGGGGCGCTGATTCACATCTTCAGCGTCGGCTACATGCGCGAAGATCCGGGTTACCCGCGTTACTTCGCGTATCTCAATCTGTTCGTGTTCTTCATGCTCGTGCTGGTCCTCGGCGCCAACTATCCCGTCCTGTTCGTCGGATGGGAAGGCGTCGGACTCTGCTCTTACCTCCTGATCGGCTTCTGGTTCTCCGACAAGGCGAATGCCGACGCCGGCAAGAAGGCGTTCATCGTCAACAGGATCGGAGACTTCGGGTTCCTGGTGGCGATGTTCCTGATGTTCGCGAATTTCGGGACGCTCGACTTCGCGGGCGTGAACGCCGCGGCCGCAACGCTGCCGCTCGGGACCGCGCTTCTCACCGCCATGTGCCTCTTCATGTTCCTCGGCTGCGCAGGCAAGAGCGCGCAGATCCCGTTATACGTGTGGCTGCCCGACGCGATGGCCGGTCCAACGCCTGTGTCCGCCCTGATCCATGCGGCCACTATGGTCACGGCCGGCGTCTACCTGGTCGCGCGAAGCTCGGTGCTGTTCGCGCTCGCCCCTGTGGCGAGTCTGACAGTGGCGCTGGTGGGAGCGGTGACGGCCATCTTTGCGGCGACGATCGGCCTCAAGCAGTGGGACATCAAGAAGGTGCTGGCGTATTCGACCATATCGCAGCTCGGGTACATGTTCATCGGCGTCGGAGTGGGCGCGTACACCGCCGGCCTGTTCCACCTGATGACTCACTCCTTCTTCAAGGCGCTGCTGTTCCTCGGTGCGGGGTCGGTCATCTATTCGATTCACGCGGCTTATCACCACACGCACAACCATGACGACGCGCAGGACATGCGGAACATGGGCGGGATGAAGAAATACATGCCGGTCACCTGGGGCCTGATGTGGATCGCGACGCTGGCCATATCCGGCATCCCGCCTTTCGCCGGCTTCTTTTCCAAGGACGAGATACTCGGCGCTGCGTTCGCGCGCGCGGGACACTCGACCCTCGCTGAATCCAGCCTGCTCGGCGTCCCGGGAAGCACGATTCTTTATCTGGTGTACGTGCTCGGAGTCGCCTCCGCGCTTCTGACGGCGATCTACATGACGCGGATGATGATCTATACGTTCCACGGGCCCAACCGGACCGGTGAGGCGGAGCGGTCGCATCTGCACGAGGCGCCGTGGGTAATGACGGGCCCGCTCGTCATCCTCGGCCTGCTGAGCCTTGCCGGCGGGTGGTTCAATCTTCCGGCGCTGATCCCGGCAGGCCCGGTCGGGGCGCTCGAGCACTGGCTGCATCCCGTTGTCGGCGCGTCCGAGGCGGCCGTCGCCGGCGCAGCGACTGAAGTGGTTCACGCAGGCACCGAGCTCGCGTTGATCGGCGTCGCCGTGCTCGTGGCGATCGCGGGCATGGTGTTCGCCGCGTTCCGGCTCAAGCCCGAGGGGCTCGTGCCGAAGTCGGAGGCGCCCGAGGAGCACGGCTTCGAGCGCATCCTCGCCAACAAGTATTTCGTGGACGAAGGTTACGATCGCGTGATCGTGAATCCGACGTATCAACTCTCGCGCAACGTGCTCTGGCGAGGCGTTGACGCGGGATTGATTGACGGACTGCTGGTCAATGGAAGCGCCGCCCTGGCGCGCGCATTCGGGTGGCTCGGATCGCGTCTTCAGAACGGCGCTGTCGGCACCTACGCATGGGTGCTCGTCGTCGGCGTTCTCGCGGTGCTCGGCGCCGTGACATTACGGTAATCCCGCAAATGGAAGCTATTCTCCGATCAATCGGATACGACGCCTGGGTTCTGCCGGCGCTGCTGCTTATCCCGGTTGCGGGAGCGGCGCTGCTGCTTGCCATGACCCCGGGCGCGAGCGACGCCGAGGGTCTCGAGCGCTCCAACAGGTCGGCGCGCCTCATCGCGTTCGGCGTGCTGCTCGCCGAGTTCATCGTATCGGCGGGAATGTGGTGGACGTTCGATCCCTCGAATGCCGGCTGGCAGTCCGCCATTGATGCGGCGTGGATTCCGATGTGGGGTATCCGCTTCACGCTCGGCGTGGACGGCATCGCCCTCATGATGATCCTGCTCACGACCTTCATCATGCCGCTGTGCGTGCTCGGCAGCTGGACGAGCATCAAGACGAAGGTGCACGCCTACTTCGCGCTCATGCTGATACTCACGAGCGGAATGCTCGGCGTATTCATGGCGCGCGATCTCTTCCTGTTCTACGTGATGTGGGAAGTGATGCTTGTACCGATGTATTTCATCATCGGGATCTGGGGAGGCGAGCGCCGGATCTACGCGGCCATCAAGTTCTTCATCTACACGATGCTGCCGTCGCTGCTCATGCTCGTCGCGATCCTGTACCTCGGCGTTCACGCCGGCGCGGGCGGCACGCCGAATTTCAGCTACGACAACCTGCTGGCGAATCCGTCCCTGGCGCCGAAGGCGGCGCTGTGGCTGTTCGGTGCGTTCTTCGCGGCGTTTGCCGTGAAGGTGCCGATGTTCCCGTTCCACACGTGGCTGCCTGATGCGCACGTCGAGGCGCCGACTGCCGGCTCGGTGATCCTTGCCGCCATCATGCTCAAGATGGGCACGTTCGGCTTCCTGCGATTCGCTCTGCCGCTTTTCCCGGGTGCAGCGATGAACCCGACAGTTCGCACGGTCATCGTCACGCTGGCCGTCATCGGGATCATCTACGGGGCGCTGGTGGCGATGGTGCAGCCGGACTTCAAGAAGCTCGTGGCGTATTCGTCGGTCAGCCATCTCGGCTTCGTGATGCTTGGAATCTTCGCGCTCACGCTGCAGAGCGTACAGGGCGCGCTGATGATCATGATCAATCACGGCATCTCGACCGGCGCCTTGTTCCTTCTCATCGGCATGATCTACGAGAGGAAGCATTCGCGCCAGATCGATTCGTACGGAGGCATCGCCCGGGTTGTGCCGATATTCGCCGCACTTCTGACGCTCGTTTCGCTCAGCAGCATCGGGCTGCCGGGAACCAACGGATTCGTCGGGGAGTTCCTGGTGCTGGTCGGGTCTTTCAAGCCGTATCCGGTGTTCACGACCGTTGCGACTACCGGCGTGATCTTCGCCGCCTGTTACCTGCTGTGGGCGATCCAGCGAATCCTGTTCAACCCGCTCGACAAGAAGGAGAACGAGAACATCCCGGATCTCAACTGGCGCGAGATCTCCCTGATGGTGCCGCTCGTCGTGGTCATAATCTGGCTTGGCGTGTATCCGGCGCCGGTGCTGCGGCGGATGGAGACCGCGGCCCAGTCGTTCGTCACGCACGTGGAGCAGGGCGCACGCGCGGCCCGGCAGGCAGGCGCGCCGGTCGTCGCGGAATCCGAAGGAGCCCGCCGATGAGCTTCGATCTTTCGATTCCCGGCCAGCTGATGACGGCCTTCGCGCCCGACATCCTGCTCATGGGAGGCGCGATGGTCCTGCTGCTCTGGGCGGCATGGAAGCCGGAGAGCGATGCGCTTCAGCGGAACATCGGCGTCGCCAGCATCGTTCTTTGCGTGACGGTAATGGTGGCGATCGGCTACTACATGGCGCGCGCCGACACGACGATGCCCGGCATCATCGCGGTGGACAATTTTCGCTGGACCGCGGACATCATCTTCCTGCTTGCGACAATCGGCACGATCGCCCTCTCGATGGATTACAACGCGAGGGAAGGGATGAAGGCGGCGGAATCGCACGTGCTTCTCCTGTTCGCGACGTCAGGCATGATGACGCTGGCGGCGGCGCGCGATCTCATGATCGTATTCCTCGGCATCGAGATCATGTCCATCGCGGTATACGTGCTGGCGGGTCTCAACCGTCGCAGTGAAAAGTCGGCCGAAGGAGCGATCAAGTACTTCCTCCTCGGCGCGTTCTCCACCGGATTCCTGCTGTATGGAATCGCGCTGGTGTACGGCGCTACCGGGACAACCAACCTCACGCTGATCGGCGAGCGGGCGATGCAGGTGGGACTGAGCTCCAACGTGATGCTCGTCGTGGGGATCGCGCTGCTGCTCGTCGGCTTTGGCTTCAAGGTCGCGCTGGCGCCGTTCCACATGTGGGCGCCCGACGTGTATGAGGGAGCGCCGACGCCGATCACGGCGTACATGGCGGCGGCGGTAAAGGCTGCGGCGTTCGTCGGTTTCCTGCGAGTCTGGCTGGAGGCGTTTCCCGGCGTGGCGTCGAGCTGGCACGGGCCCGTCTGGTGGCTCGCCGTGGCCACGATGGCGGGCGGCAATCTCATCGCGCTCGCTCAGAAGAACATCAAGCGCATGCTGGCGTACTCCAGCATCGCGCACGCCGGCTACATCCTTGTCGCGGTCGCCAGCGCGACTACCGCCGCTACCGGGGCATTCATGTTCTATCTCCTGGCATACACACTGGCGACGTTCGGTGCCTTCGGCGTGATCGTCGCACTGGAGAGGACGGGTGGTACGCGGCTCAACATCGAAGATTACGCGGGCCTGTGGAGGGTGCGTCCATGGCTTGCGACGGCGATGGCCATCTTCATGCTCGCGCTGCTGGGCTTCCCGATCTTCGGCGGCGTCGGATTCTTCGCCAAGTACTGGATCATCCAGTCGGCGCTCCAGGCACCGGTACCGCAGACCAGGCTCGCCGTCATTCTCGTTCTCACGAGCGTCGTCTCGGCCGGCTACTATCTCAATGTGGTGATGGTAATGTTCATGCGGCCACGGGCCGACGACGCAGCCACCGTCGCGCCTGTTTCCGGATGGACCCGATCGGTAATCGCGATAGCCGCGATTCTGATCCTCGTTCTGGGAGTTCTCCCGAACCCCGTCGCGCGGTGGACACAGAGCAGCCGAATCGTCCCGCCAGTTGCCGCCGCGACGCCGCCCGGAGTGGTGCCAGCTTCGGTCGCGAGGTAGCCGGTTGCTGTCCAGGAACATATTTCGAGAGTACGACATCCGTGGCGTGACGGGAGTGGACCTCACGCCGGACGTGGCGCGGGTGGTGGCGCGAGCATACGCCGCGTTTCTCGCCGGGTACGGAATCACGGGGGAGATTGCAGTCGGCCGCGACAACAGGCCGAGCGGAAACGATCTTCACGCCGAGCTCGTCGCCGGACTTCTCGAGAGCGGTCTCGACGTCGTGGACATCGGAATTGTCCCGACACCGCTGGCATACTGGGCGCAGCACAACCTGAACGTCGCCGGCGGAATTCAGATTACCGGCTCGCACAACCCGCCCCAGTTCAACGGCTTCAAGCTTGGCCTCGGCAGGAACTCGGTCTACGGCGACGACATCCAGAAGATCTACGAGATCGCTGCCGGCGGGAAGTTTCCCTCGGGAAAGGGAGCGCTTCGCAGCGAAGAGATCGTGGATCGCTACGTGGAAGACGTGGGAAGCCGAATCGGAACGATCGCGCGGCCCATCAACTGCGTCGCTGACTGCGGAAACGGCGTTGGCGCCATCGTCGCCGGCAAGCTCTTCGATCGTATCGGAGTGCCGGCGCGCATCCTGTTCGGCGACAGCGATGGGACCTTCCCCAACCACCATCCCGATCCTACGGTCCCGAAGAATCTCGAAGACCTGATCGCGGCGGTGAAGGAAGGGAAGTCGGAGCTCGGCATCGCGTTCGATGGCGACGCCGACCGCATTGGAGTCGTGGACGAGGACGGCACGATCATCTGGGGCGATCAGCTTCTGATCATCTATGCCCGCGACGTTCTCTCGCGCACGGGGAAGGGCCAGTCCATAATCTTCGACGTGAAATGTTCGCAGGCTCTCCCTGAGGAAGTGGAGAAGGCGGGGGGCAAGCCCGTGATGTGGAAGACGGGGCACTCGCTGATCGAGGAGAAGATGCATGAGACCAATGCACCGATCGCGGGCGAGATGTCGGGTCACATGTTCTTCGCCGAAGGGTGGTACGGGTTCGACGACGCGTTGTACGGTGCGGCACGACTTCTTCGAATCGTGGCCGACACAGGAAAGAGCGTCCGCGAGATGATGGCCGACGTTCCAAGGTTCGTTTCCACTCCCGAGATCAGGGTGGACTGCGCCGACGACGCGAAGTTCGGCATCGTGGATGCGGCAAGAGCACATTTCGCCGCGGCGCACAACGTGATAGACGTTGACGGAGTACGGGTATTGTACGGCGACGGATGGGGACTCATCAGGGCATCCAACACGCAGCCGGTTCTCGTCATGCGCTTCGAGGCCCGCACGCAGGAGCATCTGGACTCCATCCGCTCGGAGATGGAAGGCTGGCTGCGCCAGCAGGGCGTCGCGGTCTGACATGACCACACGGCGGCGGCTCGCCTCAGGGTTCGTCGCTGCCGCGGCCGTTCTTCTCTTCGGGCGCGTTTCCGCGCTGCTGTATGCCGATCACGCGTGGTACGATGCGCTCGGAGCTGTGGCTTTGTGGCGCGAGCGCATCGGCGACATCGTCACCATCCAGCTGTGCTTCGCGGTCTTTGCGGGCCTCTTCGCGTTGCTCAATCTATCCGCCATCCGCCGCAGTATCGTCTCACTGGCTTTCCCACGGCGACTGGGCAATGTCGAATTCGGCGAAGCCGTGCCGAGGAAGATCCTGGATCGCGCGGCGTTCGTGCTCGCTGCTGGCGTGGCTGCCCTGATGTCCCTCGCTGTGCCTTCGTGGGACAAGCTTGCGCTCGTCCGGGCGGGCGTCCGCTTCGGAGAGACCGATCCGTTCTTTCAGATGGACATCGGGTTCTACACCGCCTGGCTGCCGCTCGAGAGCGCGGCATACGTGTGGTGCCTCGCGCTGCTGATACTCGTGTCGGTGATAGTGACCGGTCTGTACGCTCTCACTCCAAGTCTTCGGTGGCATCGCGGCGCTTTCCAGGTATCTGTGCGCGTGCGGCGTCACCTGTCGGTTCTCGCCAGCCTGTTCCTGCTCATGATGGCGTGGAGCTACCGGCTCGACGGATACGAGCTCCTGATAAAGGGAAGCGGACCCGACGGGATGTTCTCCTATGTGGATCATCAGTGGCTGATTCCCGCCTATCTCTCGCTATCGGTCGGAACTGTGGCGGCGGGAGCGCTCGTGATCGTGAGCGGATGGACCGGACAGCTTCGCGCGGGATTCTTCACCATCAGCGCAGTGCTGATATTCTCGGTGGCGCTGGATCTCATTCTTCCGTCCGTGGTCCGGCGATTCGCCGGCACCACCGCCATCGCCGCCAGGGAACGTCCGTACGTCGCCACACGCGCCGCTTTCACCGCGCGGGCGTATGGTCTGCCGAGAAATGCTCCGCAACCGCCCCCGCATGAAGTCACGCGATTCGCTGCGTTCGCTGACTCCGCGCGCATCGCGAAGGTCATGTCGTCGGCGAAGGACAGCGCGCTCGTCTACCCAGGAGCAGTGGGAGCGGCTCTCGTGCTGCACGGCCGGCAAGTCGCCGCACCGCTGCTCGGAACCGGACTCCGCCGGCTTGCGCTGGCGTGGTCCGAGCAGCGACTCGACCTCGCGTGGAGCACGTTGCCCGAGAATGCCCGCCTCGCGCGCAATCGAGACGTGCGACGTCGTGTGCGGTCACTGATGCCTGTATTCACTCAGGGAAGCGGTGTCGTTCCAGGCTATATCGGGGACACTCTCGTCTGGATCGCCGAGCTGTACTCGGCGTCCGCGAGCTACCCCTTGAGCCGCCATTACCCGCTCGCCGGCGAGGAGCGGTCCTACTTCAGGCACAGCGGTACAGCTCTCGTCAACTCGGCGACGGGCCGCGTCACGGTCGTCCCGTCGAGCTCGCCGGATCCGACAGCCGTCGCCTGGCGGGCGCGTTTCCCCGCCAACATACGTCCGGGCGGGCCGGATCTGCTCGATGAGCTGACGTCGGGGCCACGACAGACAGAGTCCGCATCACCGGGGTCGGCGAGCCCGGCGAGCGACGCCGCATTCCGCACCGAGGTGCGCCGTCTCTTTGCCCGGATGCGCTCGGCACTTTCGGCGGGAGACCTCATGGCATTCGCCGCGGCATACGACTCGCTCGGCATCATTGTCGGACGATGACATCGGACGATGACAGCGGAAGATGGTTACGATTGGCGGTATTCCCCGGTAATCCGTTATGAACCTGAATTCAAGAACCGCCGTCGTTGCGCTCGGCGGCAATGCCCTCTCTCCACCTGGCGAGCGATCCACGATAGCCGACCAGTTCCGGCATACGCGTGAAAGTCTCGGACCGATAGTGGATCTCGCGGTCGAAGGCTGGAACCTGTGCATCGTACACGGGAACGGTCCGCAGGTGGGCGACGAGCTGGTGCGGAGCGAAGTGGCGCGCTCGGAGGTTGCTCCGCTGCCGCTCGGCGTCCTCGTCGCCAGCACCGCCGGGTGGATCGGGTACATGATCCAGCAGTCGGTCGAGAACGCGCTGCGTCTCGCCGGCAATCCGCGCCTCGTGACCACAGTCATCACCCAGGTCGAAGTGGATCCGGCCGATCCCGCTCTTTCAGAACCGACGAAGTTCATCGGGCACGCCATTCCCGAGGCGAGAGCAGACGCGCTTCGGTCAGAAGGGCATGCGGTGAAGCGGGATCCCCGCGGGCATCAGAGACGCGTTGTCGGAAGTCCGGCGCCGATCGCGATCCACGAGATCCACGTGATACGCCAGCTCGTTCGCGAGGGCATCGTGGTCGTCGCATGCGGAGGCGGCGGCATTCCGGTCTACGCCGACGCGCGTCTCGGCCTCGAGGGGGTGGATGCCGTAGTGGACAAGGATTCCGCCGCGGCCGTACTCGCAGCCGATCTGGGTGCGGAGCTGTTTCTGATTCTGACCGACGTGAACGCGGTGTACGCCGATTGGGGTCGCGATTCGCAAAGGGCCCTCACCAGTCTCTCGGCTGCCGAGGCCGAGAGACTCGACGCGGCTGGCGCCTTTGGCGAGGGCAGCATGGCCCCCAAGGTACGCGCCGCGGTGGAGTATGTGCGCCGCACCGGCGGACGCGCCGTAATTACGGAGTTGAGCCGCGGTCTGGACGCCGTACACGGACGCGCGGGGACTACCATAGCCCGTTAATTTCCATCTTCAATAACAGAACCCACCAGCCGCGGTGATCCGCGGAGCGGAGAAAGTTTGAACATCCACGAATACCAGGCGAAGGAAATCTTTCGGGATGCCGGCATTCCCATCCCGCCTGGCGAAGTCGCGACGACCGCGGCCGAAGCCGAGGCAATCGCCCGCAAGTTTGGCGGTACCGTAGTCGTTAAGGCCCAGGTGCATGCGGGCGGACGAGGCAAGGCCGGCGGAGTGAAGCTGGCCAGGTCACCCGAGGAGGCACGAGAGGTCGCCGAGAAGATCCTGAAGCTGACGATCAAGGATCTTCCCGTCGAGAAGGTGCTCGTCACTCCCGCGGCAGACATCGAGTCGGAGGCGTACGTCGGCATCATCGTGGACCGCGCGTCGAAGCGGGCAGTGTTCATGGTGAGCCGGGCGGGCGGAATTGACATCGAGGAAGTCGCGGCGAAGACCCCGGAAAAGATCATGCGTCGTCCGGTGGACGCGCGGTACGGCCTGCAGCCCTATGAGGCGATGCAGATGGGCTTCTTCCTGTACGACGATGTGAAGCAGGCCCGCGCGGCGGCGAAGATCATGCAGCAGCTCTACACGGCGTTCGTGAAGAGCGGCGGTTCGCTGGCGGAGATCAATCCGCTCGTCACGACCCCAGCCGGCGACATCGTCGCACTCGACGCCAAGATGGTGATTGACGACAACGAGCTCGATCGTCTTCCAGCCATCGCCGCACTTCGCGACGAGTCTGCCGAAGCGCCGAGCGAGGTCGAGGCGCGCAGGGCGAATCTCACGTTCATCAAGCTCGATGGAAACGTGGGATGCGTAGTGAACGGCGCCGGCCTCGCCATGGCCACGATGGATCTTGTGAAATACTACGGCGGAGAGCCGGCGAACTTCCTCGACATCGGCGGATCGTCGAACCCGGAGAAGGTCGTCAGCGCGCTTCGCATCATCACGGCTGACCCAAGCGTGAAGGCCATCCTGTTCAACATCTTCGGCGGCATCACGCGTACCGATGACGTCGCCAACGGCATCGTCACCGCGACAAAGCAGAATCCGCTGAAGGTGCCGATCGTGATCCGCCTCACAGGCACGAACGAGGACATCGCCCTCAGGATTCTCCAGGAAAACGGATTCTCGGCCATGACGGACATGGACGAGGCGGTAAAGAAGGCGGTTTCACTGGCGACGGGGAAGGCAGCGTGAGCATTTTCATCGACAACGGCACGCGGCTGCTCGTTCAGGGAATCACCGGGCGCGACGGATCGTTCCACACGCGCCAGATGATCGAGTACGGGACACAGGTCGTCGGCGGCGTGACGCCGGGCAAGGGCGGGCAGAAGTTCGACGGCGCGGTGCCAATCTTCAACACCGTCGCCGACGCAGTGAACGAGACGGGCGCGAACGCGACCGTTATCTACGTTCCGCCGATGTTCGCGGCCGACGCGATCATGGAGGCCGCTGACGCCGGCGTTTCGTTCATCGTCTGCATCACCGAAGGCGTGCCCGTTCTCGACATGACGCGGGTCTATCCGTTCGTTAAGGAGAAGGCGGCCCGCCTCCTCGGCCCCAACTGTCCGGGGTTGATTTCTCCGGGCAAGTCAAAGGTCGGAATCATTCCGGGGAATATCTGCACGCCGGGTCCCATCGGGCTCGTGAGCAGGTCGGGAACGCTCACCTACGAGGTCGTCTTCCAGATGACCCGCGCGAGCATGGGGCAGACGACGTGTGTCGGAATCGGCGGCGATCCGATCAACGGAACGAACTTCATTGATTGCCTTGCGGCGTTCGAAGCCGACCCGGATACGGAAGCCGTCGTGATGATTGGCGAAATCGGCGGCACCGAGGAGCAGGAAGCGGCGGAGTTCGTGAAGGAGAAGATGACGAAGCGCGTGGTCGGCTTCATCGCGGGACAGACCGCTCCGCCAGGGCGTCGCATGGGTCACGCGGGTGCGATCATCTCCGGATCGGCCGGTACCGCCGCGGAGAAAATGCAGGCCTTCGAGGAGAACGGCGTTGGCGTCGCGAAGCGTCCGATCGATATCGTGCAACTTCTCAGCAGTGTATAACTAAATACTTACAGGACATAGACATGGCTGGAAGCAAGACACTCACGATCGTGAAGCCGGACGCGTTCGGGGCGGGCAAGGCCGGGAAGATCATCGCGCACCTCGAGGCGGGCGGATTCAAGATCGTCACCGCCCGCGTGCTTCACATGAACGAGGCGCAGGCCGAGGCTTTCTACGAGGTCCACAAGGAGCGGCCGTTCTACGGCTCGCTGGTCCGTTTCATGACCTCGGGACCATGCATGCCGATGGTGCTCGAGAAGTCCGATGCGGTCCTCGGGCTGAGGGAAGCGATCGGCGCGACCGACCCGGCAGAGGCCGCCGAGGGCACGGTGCGGAAGCTGTTTGCGGAGTCGAAGGAGCGGAACGCGATCCACGCGTCCGATTCGGACGAGAACGCAGAGCGCGAAGCGAGGTTCTTCTTCTCCGACGCCGAGATGATCCAGGCGCGATGATGCTTCGGCGGCCCCTCACGAGAAAGCGCTAACACAGATGGCACAGATGGGGCACAGATGGGGCACAGATGAGCCCAGATGTGCCCATCTGCGCCATCTGTGGTTAACCGCACTTGCGAAGCCGGCACCGGGACGAAGGACGCCACTTTTCGGACGCCCATAAGGTCGCTAGCTTTAAAAACTTATGCTGTCGTTTGACATCCGTTCACTGGAGTCGCAGGCGGCGCATGTCGATGGGCAGCTCGCACCGGACGATCCGGTCTGGGAAGCCGGTGACGTGCGTCCCTCGAAACCGATCCGATTGGAGGGCCGCCTGTCGGCGGCCGGTCCGTCGCGGTTCTATTTCAGTGGTCGGTTCAGCGGGGAGACAGGGGTGCCATGCCGGCGGTGCCTCACCGATGTGCCCGTTCCAGTCAGCGAGGAGGCGCATTTCATCTTCTCGTCAGAGGGTGAGGACAGTGCGGATGACCCTGACGTCTATCCGTTCGATCCGAACGGCCGTGACCTCGATCTGCGGCCGGCGCTGCGCGAAGTGTGGCTCCTCATGGTGCCGGGTTTCGTGCTCTGCCGCGAGGACTGCAAGGGATTCTGCCCAATCTGCGGGACCGATCTGAACACCGGCACATGCGATTGTGCGCCGGCAACGACTGAAAGCCGTTGGGACACGTTGCGGTCAATCCGCGATCAGCTGCCCTGAAACTCAACTTGGAAAACAACAATGGCCGTACCAAAGCGCCGCACCTCAAAGAGAAAGAAGCGCGCTCGCAACACGCACAAGACCGCACCAGCCATCGCGATCCAGAAATGCCCGCGTTGCCAGAGCATGCGGCGTCCGCATCACGTCTGTGAAGAGTGCGGATACTACGACGGTGAACAGCGAGTAGCCGCCAGGGAAGCGTAGACTTGGCGCGGATCGCGTTGGACGCCATGGGGGGCGATTTCGCACCCCGGGCAACTATCGCAGGAGCGCTTCAGGCACTCGATGAGCGGCAGGACGGTCAGACTGTGCAGCTCGTGGGGCAGACGACAGTCATCGAAAAGCAGCTCGCCGAGCTTCTCAGCGGCGAGCTTGCGCATTGTGCGCATGTCCGCGGCCACATCGAGATCGTCGAAGCTCCCGACAACATCGAGATGGCGGAGAAACCGACCGCCGCTCTGCGCAGGAAACCGAACAATCCGATGGCGGTCGGCATCAAGCTCCAGGTTGACGGCCGGTCCGACGCGTTCGTTTCCGCCGGCAACACGGGCGCACAGATGGCGGTCTCCGCCGTGCTGCTCGGCCTCCACCCGGGGCTCAAGCGGCCGCCGGTCTCGACCATCCTGCCGACGTCGCGTGAGCCGATCGTATTTCTCGATTCCGGCGCCAACGTGGATTGCTCTGCCGCCGAACTGGTGCAGTTCGCGTGGCTTGGTGCGATCTACGCTGAATGCGCATTCGGCCGCCCGAATCCGGCCGTTGGCCTTCTCAGCATCGGTGAGGAGGAGTCGAAGGGCAACGCCGTATCCAAGGACGCATACCCACTCTTCCGCGATGCCGGCTTCAATTTCCAGGGAAACATCGAGGGACGAGACCTTCCCGCTGGGGCGAGCCACCGCGGACCGCTCGACGTCGTCGTCTGTGACGGATTCACCGGCAACATCGTGCTCAAGTTCTACGAAGGCGTAATTCCAATGATCCTCGAGATAATGGAGCGCGATGCGGAGATCGACATGCCGCGCGTAAGAAAGTCCCTCGGCGCGCTCGATTCGTCGTTATACGGCGGAGCTCCTCTGCTCGGCGTGCGCGGAGTGAGCATGATCTGTCACGGAAACTCGACGCCGCGCGCCATCAAGAACGCAATCGGCGCGGCGGTGCGGGCGGTGGAGACGAGAATGAACGAGCGCATCGGCGAGAAACTGGCCGCGGTCGAGTCAATGGCGGGCGAGACGAGGACGGCATCATGAAGAGACCAATCGCTGCGGTGATGGCGACAGGCCGCGGGATTCCCGGGCACGTGATGACGAATTATGACTTCGCGGCCATCGGGATCGAGACGTCGCACGAGTGGATCGTCGAGCGCTCGGGGATCGTCGAGCGCCATATCGCGAAGGAAGGTGATACTACCTGCTCCATGGCGGCGACGGCCGCCCGGAAGGCGATGGAGCGGGCGGGCGTTCATCCGGGTCAGCTCGACGCCATCGTGCTCAGCACGGCTACTCCCGACCGGTTGCTGCCGGCGACGGCGGTGGACCTGCAGGCGGCGCTCGGCGCATCGCGCGCGGCGGCATTCGACATCGGTGCTGCGTGCTCGGGATGGCTGTACGGCATGACGGTGGCGGAAGGGTTGATCGCCTCGGGCGTCGCCGAGACGATTCTCGTCGTCGCGTCGGAGAAGATGAGCTCGATCGTGGACTGGAAGGACCGCGCAACGTGTGTTCTGTTCGGCGACGGAGCGGGCGCCGTGATTCTTCAGCGCTCGCGCACCGGCAGAGGAATTCTTTCCGCGTTCCTGCGGAGCGACGGGAAGCTGGCGGACCTGCTCTATCGTCCGAGCGGCGGCGCGACGATCCCGATGAGCCCGGAGGTTCTCGCCGAGCGCAGCTACCTCGTGCGAATGGCCGGCCGCGAAGTGTTCAAGCATGCGGTGCGGTCCATGTCGGAAGCCGCCGATCGCGCGCTCGACGCGGCGCGCCTGACCAGTGCGGACATAGATCTGTTGATACCGCACCAGGCCAACGTCAGGATAATCGAGGCCACGGCCAAGCATTCCAATATTCCGATGGACAAGGTCTACGTGAACGTTGACCGCTACGGGAACACGTCTTCCGCCTCGATTCCCATCGCCATTGATGAGGCCGTCGAAAAGGGAATAATCAATGAAGGCTCGACGGTTCTGCTCGTCGCGTTTGGCGCCGGTTTCACCTGGGCGTCCATGATCATCCGCTTCTAGCACGTGGACGTCGTGCTGCTGTTCCCCGGCCAGGGCTCGCAGAAGCCGGGGATGGGGAAGGATCTCGCCGATGCATTTCCCGGGGCGCGCCGCGTTTTCGAGGAAGTGGACGAGGCGATCGGCATGTCGCTGAGCACGTTGTGCTTCGAAGGACCGGCCGACGACCTGACCGCGACGCTCAACGCGCAGCCCGCGCTGCTCGCGCACGGAGCAGCGGTGTGGTCCATCGTGAAAGCGAGACTTGGCGCTTCCGTCCGTGCGGCCGCCGGCCACTCTCTCGGGGAGCATACTGCATATCACGCCGCAGGCTCGACAACGCTCGCCGATGCTGCGCGGCTGGTGAGACGCCGCGGGCAGTTGATGTACGAGACCGGAGTGACGCGTCCGGGCGCAATGGCCGCCGTTCTCGGCAAGCTCGACGACTCGATCGAATCGCTCTGCGAGCTCGCCACGCGGAGCGCCGGCCTCGTCGTGCCGGCAAATTACAACACCGCGGAGCAGATCGTGGTGTCGGGCGAGGTCGCCGGAGTAGAGAAGCTGATGGGGCTGGCAATGCTGAACGGAGCCAGGCGAGCAGTGCGGCTGCCGGTGAGCGGGGCATTCCATTCGCCGCTCATGGAGCCGGCGGTTGCCGGATTCAGCGAAGCCGTCGCGGCTACCGAGTTCGGCGAGCCGGCATTTCCGGTCTATTCGAACGTTACCGAGGAGCCTTCGTCATCGGCGGCCGACGCGCGCGACCTACTGGTACGCCAGCTCACGTCGCCAGTTCGCTGGACCGGTGAGATCACGCGCATGGCGGCATTGTATCCCGATGCGCTGTACGTTGAGATGGGGCCTGGCAACGTTCTCACCGGCCTCCTGACTCGCATCGTGCCGTCAGCGAGGGGCCTGGCTTGCGGGACGACCGCCGAAATCGAGAAACTCTTCAACCAGCTGGCGGCATGAACATAGACCTGACAGGAAAGACGGCCGTAGTCACCGGGAGCACGCGTGGAATCGGGCGTGCGGTTGCCACTGCGTTGGCGGCGAGCGGAGCGCGCGTCGCCGTAGTGGGACGCGATCGTGAAAAAGCCGCCGTCGTTGCCGCGGAGATTGGGAAAGGCGCCGCGGCGTTCGCGTGCGACGTCAGCGACACTGCATCCGTCGCCACGCTGATCTCGGACGTGGAGAAGGAATTCGGCGGCATTGACATCCTCGTCAACAACGCCGGTCTCACACGCGACAATCTGGTCATGCGGCTCAAGGACGAAGACTGGGACGTTGTCCTCAACACTAATCTTCGCGGCGCCTTCGCCGCTATTCGCGCCGTGTCGCGCGGCATGATGAAGAAGCGCTCAGGACGCATCATCAACATGGCGAGCGTTGTCGGGCTCAACGGCAACAAGGGGCAGGCAAACTACGCGGCGAGCAAGGCCGGTCTCATCGCGCTCACCAAGTCGGTCGCGAAGGAGCTCGGATCGCGGAACATCCTCGTCAACGCGATCGCTCCCGGGTTCATCGAGACCGAGATGACGGCGGCGATGACTCCCGAGGCGCGCAGCGCGCTCAACGGGCTGATTCCGCTCGAGCGCCTCGGCCGCCCGGAGGACGTTGCTGCGGCAGTAGTGTTCCTGGCTTCGGATCACGCGTCCTACATCACCGGCCAGGTGATCGTCGTGGACGGCGGCATGGTGATGTAAACCCGGCCGCAACAGAGGGCACGTAACTTTCTGGCATCACATCGGTTAACTATATTTCCCCAACTCACCACAGACACGAGGACAACATCATGGCCGATAACTCGGAGAAGGTTAAGGACATCATCGAGAAAGAGCTCGGAGTAGAGCGCGAGAAGCTCACCAACGAGGCGAGCTTCATCGAGGACCTGGGCGCCGACAGCCTTGATATCGTCGAGCTGGTCATGGAGTTCGAGAAGGAGTTCAACATCGACATCCCGGACGAGGACGCGGAAAAGCTCCGCACTGTCGGTGACGCTCTCGGCTATCTCAACAGCAAGATTCCCGCGTAATGAAGCGAAGGGTCGTCGTCACGGGGATGGGAGCCGTGACGCCTGTCGGCAACGACGTGGCGACGATGTGGCGCTCTCTCATCGAGGGGCGCTCGGGTGCCGCACCGATCACGCATTTCGACGCAAGCACCTTCGACGTCCGCTTTGCCTGCGAGGTGAAGGGATTCGATGCCCTTCAGTATATGGACAAGAAGGAAGCGAAGCGAGCCGATCAGTTCTCTCAGTACGCTGTCGCCGCCTCGAAGCAGGCGATGGACGATGCTGGATTCGGCGACGGGACCGGATACGACCCCTTCAACACCGGTGTCATCATCGGCAGCGGCATCGGCGGCCTCAAGATCTTCGAGGAGCAGCACGACGTCTACCGTCAGCGCGGCCCGAGCAAGATCTCTCCCTTCTTCATCCCGATGTTCATCTCCGACATTGCCGCCGGAATCGTGTCCATGCAATGGGGCGCGAAGGGTCCCAACTACGCGACGGTATCCGCGTGCGCAACGAGCGCTCACGCGATCGGTGATGCATACCGGACGATCCAGTACGGCGACGCCGACGTGATGATCACGGGCGGAGCGGAAGCGACAGTGACGCCGATGGCCGTGGGTGGATTCTCCAACATGAAGGCGCTATCCGAGCGGAACGATTCGCCGGAGACTGCGTCGCGGCCGTTCGATGCGACCCGCGATGGCTTCGTGATGGGTGAAGGCGGCGCTGTTCTGATCCTCGAGGAACTGGAGCACGCGCGGAAGCGCGGCGCGAACATCTACTCCGAGATCGTCGGGTATGGCGCGACCGGAGACGCGTATCACCTGACGGCTCCCGCGCCGCAGGGAGAAGGCGCTCAGCGGGCCATGAAGCGCGCGCTAAAGGATGCCTGCCTTACACCGGCCGACGTGCAGTACATCAACGCGCACGGCACGTCCACGCCAGCCAACGATCTCAACGAATCGCTCGCCATTAAGGCGGTGTTCGGCGAGCATGCGGCGGGCGTGAGCGTCAGCTCGACAAAATCGGCGACCGGACACATGCTCGGCGCGGCGGGAGCAGTCGAGCTGGTCATCAGTACGCTCGCGATCAAACACGGCCTCATCCCGCCGACGATCAACTATCAGACGCCGGACCCAGAGTGTGACCTCGACTACACGCCGAACAAGGCGGTAGGGAGGGACATCACGGCCGTGCTGAGCAACAGCTTCGGCTTCGGCGGCCACAACACGACGCTCGCGGTCCAGCGGTACACGGACTGACGCGATGCGCGCTCCAGGCGGACCGCCTGATCGCACAACCTCGCGACACCCGATGATTCGCACTGGCATCGGCTACGACTCTCACCGCTTCGCCGCGGGTGGTCGAATGCTGCTCGGCGGAGTCGAGGTCGCGAGCGATATGCACCTCGCCGCGCATTCCGACGGCGATGCCGTCGCGCACGCGGTCACCGACGCGATACTGGGCGCTGCCGCGGTCGGAGACATCGGAAGCATGTTCCCCGACACCGATTCCGCGAACAAGGGCCGCGATTCGATGGAGATGCTCGCGGCTGCGGTCGGCCGCCTTCGCGCAATCGGGTTCGCGGTATCCAATGTGGATGTCACGGTCGTCACCGAGAAGCCAAAGATCGCGCAGTACCGGGAGCGCATGCGGGAATCGCTCGCCACGACGCTTGGCGTTGACGCGGCCGCCGTGGGACTCAAGGGCAAGACGAATGAAGGGATGGGGTGGATCGGACGCGGCGAGGGCCTCGCTTGCATGGCGGTTGCAACGATCGTCTCGATTGACGACGCGGGTGCGGATTGAACGTAGAAGCGGTCATCAACTGGCTGAGCGGGCTCCCGATCGCGGCGCTCTACCTGGCCATCGGCGTGATCTCCGCCGTCGAGAACATCTTTCCGCCGTTTCCCGCGGACGCTGTCGTCGCATTCGGCAGCTTTCTCGCCGCGCGGGGCAAGGCGTCCCCGTACACGACGTTTCTCGTATCGTGGATCGGAAACCTCGCCGGAGCCTCGCTGATGTATTATGTCGGCCGCCGCTATGGGTCGAGCGCATTCATGTCGCGGCTGGAGCGGTGGGCAGGGAAGGGTGCGGAACAGAGACTCATGGCACTCTACGGAAGGTTCGGGCTTCCCGCGCTGTTCATCAGCAGATTTCTGCCGGCAGTGCGCGCGGTGGTGCCTCCCTTCGCCGGAGCGATGAGGCTGCCGGCGCTACCGGTCGCCCTCGCTGTCGCCACGGCATCAGGGATCTGGTTCGCGTTCATCACTTTCATCGCATTCCGGGCCGGATCCAACTGGGACGCGCTGCATGCGACGATCGTTCGCTCGGGCAAGATCATCGGACTCTCTGCCGTGGCGCTCGTGCTGATCGTCGCGGCGATCGTCTACATGCGACGAAACAGGACCCGGACATGAAGCCGTGCGCGCACTGAGTGTCCCGGACGAGATATCGCGGCCTTTCCAGCTTGAGAGGTTCCAGGACTATCTGTCGGTGGAAAAAGGCGCGTCTCCCCGGACGAACGAAGCGTACCTGAGAGATGTCGCGCGCTTCGCGACGTTCTGCGTCGTCAAGGGCGCTCCGTCGCCCGCCGCCGCGAGCGCAAAGATTCTCAGGGAGTACGTCTATCAGCTCAAGGATCTCGGGCTCTCGCCGTCGTCCATCCGGCGAAATGTTTCCGCGGTGCGCAGCTATTTCCGGTTCATGGTCGCCGAAGGCGAACTCGTCCGCGATCCCAGCGAGAGGCTAGAAGCGCCGAAGCGCTGGAGAACACTTCCCGAAGTGCTGACGGTGGACGAGGCGACGAAGCTTCTTGCCGCTCCATCGCTCGACGAGCCACTCGTGTTCCGCGACCGCGCGATGCTGGAGCTCGCGTACGGAGCGGGCCTGCGCGTCTCGGAATGGATCTCGCTCTCCATAAAGGACGTTCTCATGGACGAGCACCTGCTGCGCGTCTTCGGCAAGGGATCGAAGGAGCGTCTGGTTCCGATTGGCAGAGGAGCGATAGGTGCCGTCGCGATCTATCTGCGCGAGCTCAGGCCCAGACTCGAGCGTGGACAGGGGAAGGGAATCCTCTTCCTCAACGCCCGCGGAGAGCCATTGTCGCGCATGGGGGCGTGGAAGATCCTCCGCAAGTATGTGCAGATGGCGGGAATCACCAAGCCGGTCTCTCCGCACACGCTCCGCCATACGTTCGCCACGCATCTGCTCGAGGGCGGCGCGGACCTGAGAGCCGTGCAGGAGATGCTCGGCCATTCAGACATCTCGACGACGCAGATCTACACGCACGTTGACCGGGAGTACCTTCGGTCGGTCCACCGCCAGTTCCACCCACGGGCATGATACTCGTTATCGACAACTACGACTCGTTCACGTACAATCTCGTCCAGTATCTGGGCGAGCTCGGGGCTGACCCGGCAGTACGGAGGAACGACGAGATCACACCCGATGAAATCGAGCGGCTCGGGCCGGCGGCGATCGTGATCTCGCCCGGCCCGGGCACGCCCGCCGAGGCCGGTGTGAGCATCGAAGCGATCCGCCAATGCGGATCGAGCATTCCGGTGCTCGGCGTCTGTCTCGGTCACCAGGCGATCGCCGAGGCGTACGGCGGACGAGTGGTGCGCGCGCCGCGACTGATGCACGGGAAAACGTCGCGCATAACGCACAACGGGAGCGGGTTGTTCGAGGGAATCGATTCGCCGCTCGAGGTGATGCGATATCATTCGCTGACCGTCGAGGCAGAGTCGCTTCCGCCGGACCTCGAGGCGTTGGCGTGGGAGGTGGATGATCCCGCGGGCATTCAGGCGATGAAGCATCGGGAGCACCCGGTGTGGGGAGTTCAATTTCACCCGGAGTCGGTGATGACGCAGAGCGGGAAGAAGCTTCTCTACAATTTTCTCCGACTCACACGATGACGGCGCGGCGATTCCGCTCGTCGGCGACGGTCGTATTCTTCGCCATGGCGTCAGTTGGCGCTTCGCAGAGCATATCCGCCCAGGACACGGCGTCTGTGACTCAACCGGTCGACACGTCATACGTTATCTACGACGAGGGCCCCATCTCGCTTCCCCTCGGTGTCGGCTTGCGTGCTCCGTCATACAACCGGATAGACGGACTGGCGCTCCCGTGGGGACCCTACGTCTCGCTCGCCTCGGGCCGTCTCTCGCTCGATCCGACGGTCACATACAGGTCGAACCTCGGAAATGTGGACCCCCGACTCGGGGTCACCATCCGGTTCGGGCAGCACGACGCTTTCGATATCACGGGCGGCCGTGAAACATTCACCAACGACTCGTGGATCCGCTCTGACTTTCTCAACAGCCTTGCCACGATAGGAGTGGGAAGCGACTCGCGCAACTACTTTCGCGCCGATCGTGTTACGGGCACGCTCTCGCATTCCATGCCCAACGGCGCATGGACGGTGACGCCCTCGGTTGGCGTTCTGCACGAGAACGCGTGGTCCACTGGCATCCACGTCCCGCATTCGTCCGCACCATGGAGCTTCCTTGGACGCAGCGACTCGCTCAAGATGCGACGCATCAATCCCGCGATAGCCCGCGGTCACATGACCTCGGGACTCGGAGCAATCGCCGCGTCGTACGAGCACCCGGAGCTGACCGGCTCAGTAGAGGTGCGGGTCGAGCGCGCATTCGACGCGCCCGAATACGCCGATCCGGATGTCGCGACATTCACGCAGATCACGATCGGATCCAAGGTGAGCTTTCCAACATTCGGTACGCAAACCTTCAGCTTCCGCGGCCACGCCCTGATCACACCGGGAACGGGGGCTCCTCCTCAACGTTTCGCCTGGCTTGGTGGCGCGGGCACGCTGGCGACGGTGGACCTGCTGGCGCTCGGCGGTGACCGCCTGCTCTATGTGGAGGGAGAATATTACCTGCCGCTCAGCGCTCCTGTCCTGCCGTTCGTCGGCCCACCCGTCGTCAGCGCCCGATATGCCGCGGGCTCGGCGGGAATTGGAGAGCTTCCCGATCTCATCCAGAACATCGGCGTCAGCCTGGGCGTCAAGCTGGTGAAGGCGCAGTACCACATCGATCCGAACTACCGGAAGACACCTTACTCCCGGCGGAACGCGTTTTCTCTCGGCTTCTCTCTCTCGCTGTAGCGATGCGGTGAGCGCGAAATCCTCGCGCTGAGTCATGCGCCAACGTATATTTGATGGCGTGACTCTTGCATCCAGCCGCGCGAAATCAGGTGGTGGATGAGGACGCTGGTGGTTATTCCGGCGCGCCTCGCGGCGGTTCGACTCCCCCACAAGCCGCTGCGTTTGCTCGGCGGCATCCCACTCATAGTCCGCGTCTGGCAACGCGTCTCCGAAATGAAAGTTGCCGACGCATGTGTCGTCGCCACGGATGACGAGTCGGTCGCGGCGATTGTCCGCGAGGCAGGCGCCGAGTGCGTCATGACCGGCGGCCACCATACCACCGGCACCGAGCGGGTAGCCGAGGTGGCGGAGATGCCGCGGTTCGCCGACTTCACGACCATTGTGAATGTCCAGGGTGATGAGCCCTTCATCGGCCGGCAAGCCGTGCAGGGAGCCGCCGAGATGGTCTCCTCAGGACGATTCCCGCTCGGCACGGCCGCTTCTCCCGCTCCCTGGGATATCGCGGGTGATCCGAACGTGGTGAAGGTCGTGCTGGGCAATGATGGCCGCGCTCTCTATTTCTCGAGAGCCGGGATTCCATTCGTAAGAGATCCTGACGCCATCGGTTCGGCCGAAATCAGGATGCTGCAGCACATTGGAGTCTACGCATATTCGAGGGAGGCGATCCGGCGTTGGGTGGCCCTTCCTCAGCACCCGCTCGAGAACACCGAGCGTCTCGAGCAGCTGCGACCGCTGGCGGCGGGCATCCCGATCGGCGTCGCCATCGCCGACGAGCCGCTGGCGAGCGGAATAGATACGGAAGACGACCTGAGCCGCGTGAACGCGCGGTGGCAGGAATTCATCGCCGGACGGTAATCAATGCAGCCTCAGTCGAATCAGCAAACACGCTACATCTTCGTCACCGGCGGAGTGGTTTCCTCCCTCGGGAAGGGAATCGCCGCCGCATCCATCGGGCGGCTCCTCGTCGAGCGCGGCATGCGCGTGACGATCATGAAGTTCGATCCCTACCTCAATGTTGATCCGGGCACCATGTCGCCCTTCCAGCATGGAGAGGTGTTCGTCACGGACGACGGAGCGGAGACCGACCTCGACCTCGGCCACTATGAGCGGTTCATTGACCGCTCGCTCGCCCAGGCGAACAACGTGACGACCGGCCGCATCTACCTGAACGTCATCACCAAGGAGCGGAGAGGGGAATACCTCGGCTCCACGGTGCAGGTGATTCCCCACGTCACCGATGAGATCAAGGCGGCAATGAAACGCCTCGCGCCGGAGAGCGACGTCGTGATAGTCGAGATCGGGGGTACGGTCGGCGACATCGAGTCGCTTCCGTTCCTCGAGGCCATCCGCCAGTTCAGGCACGAGATCGGACGCGAGAACGCCATCTTCATCCACCTCACGCTGGTTCCGTTCATCGCGGCCGCGGGCGAAGTGAAAACCAAGCCCACACAGCATTCAGTGCGCGAGCTGATGGAAATCGGAATTCAGCCAGACATCCTGATCTGTCGCAGCGAGCGCGCGCTCTCCGAAGACGTGAAGCGAAAGATCGCGCTCTTCTGCAACGTCGAGTTCGGCGCGGTCGTGGAAAGCCGCGACGTGCCGACGATCTACCAGATCCCGCTGACGTTCCACGAGCAGGGGCTCGACGAGCGCGTGATGCACCGGCTTGGATTGCTCGGCCGGCGGTCGCCCGATCTGAGCGCGTGGCGCGCGATGGTCCACCGAATCGTCGCGCCAAAGGACCGCGTGCGGGTGGCAGTGATCGGCAAGTACACCGAGCTCATTGATTCTTACAAGAGCGTGCAGGAAGCGCTGATTCACGGCGGCATCGGCAACGACGTCGGCGTGGATATCTCCTGGCTCGCCAGCGACATGTTCACCGGACGCGATAGGACCCGCGAGCTGCTGGCTGACTTTCACGCCATTCTCGTTCCCGGCGGCTTCGGGGTGCGAGGCGTCGAGGGAATGCTCGAAGCGATCCGCTATGCGCGCGAATCCGGGCTTCCGTTCTTCGGCATCTGCCTCGGCATGCAGAGCGCGATCATCGAGTTCGCGCGCAATGTGATCGGCCTCGACGACAGCCACTCGAGCGAATTCGCCCCTGAATGCGGCAACCCCGTCATCTCCCTCATGGAATCCCAGCAGCATCTGACGGACATGGGCGGAACGATGCGCCTCGGGGCGTACCCCTGCCGCCTTGGCCCCGGAACGCGTGCGGCCGAGATCTACGGAGTGTCGCAGGTCAGCGAGCGCCACCGCCATCGATACGAAGTGTCGAACGCATACCGTGATGCATTCGTCGAGCATGGGCTGACGCTGAGCGGCCTGTCTCCCGATGGCTCGCTGGTCGAGATCGTCGAGCTGCAGACGCATCCGTGGTTCATCGGATGCCAGTTCCATCCCGAGCTTCAGTCACGCCCCACCCGCCCGCACCCGTTATTCGCAAGCTTCATCGGCGCTGCTGTCGAGGCGAAAAAAATGCGGGCGGAGCGGAAACGCGCCGTATTGGAGCCGGCGGAGTAGTGACCCCACTCTTCCCCCGCGACCGCCTTTTCGTGATCGCGGGCCCGTGCGTGGTCGAGAGCGACGAGCTCAACCTCTCGATCGCCAGAGAGCTGCAGCGGCTGAGCCCGCGCGTTCCCGGAGGCATCGTCTTCAAGGCGAGCTTCGACAAAGCAAATCGGTCGAATAGGGGCTCGGCTCGCGGCCCCGGCCCGGGAGCCGGTATCGAGGCGCTCCGCAGGGTGAAGCAAGCCACCGGGATGCCAGTGATCACCGACGTGCATCTTCCCGAACAGTGCGCGGAGGCAGCGGACGTCGCCGACGCGCTCCAGATCCCGGCATTCCTGTGCCGACAGACCGATCTGCTCGAGGCCGCCGGCGCGACGGGCCGCGCGGTCAACGTCAAGAAGGGGCAATGGCTGCATCCTGAAGGAATGCGCGGCGCCGTGGACAAGGTGCGCGGAGCTCAGGGCACGGGCGCTTCAGCCGAAGTGGCGGTTACCGAGCGGGGCACGTTCTTCGGGTACGGTGATCTCGTCGTGGACATGCGTGCCTTCGCGCGCATGGGCTCAGCCACCGGTTGCCCGGTGATTTTCGACGCGACACACAGCGTGCAGCGCCCAGGCCTCGGCGAAGGCGGCGCGAGCGGCGGGACGCGCGCATTCATTCCGATCCTTGCTCTCGCCGCTGTCGCGGCGGGCGCGCATGGAGTGTTTCTCGAGACACACCCGGATCCCGACAATGCACCGAGCGATGGGCCGAACATGCTTCCGCTGGACCAGCTCGAGGGACTCCTCGACAGAATCGTGTCCGTCTGGGAGGCGGTTCGGCGATGAAGTCAGCCGAGATCGTCGAGCGGGGACGTCGAGTGATCCGCATGGAGCGGGAAGCGCTGCAGGAAAGCGAGAAGCGCATTGACGAGTCCTTCGCACGCGCGGTGGAGCTTCTCGCGCGCTCTACCGGGCGCGCGATCATCTCAGGCGTCGGCAAGTCGGGGCTGATCGGACGCAAGATCGCGGCGACGCTCACTTCGACCGGAACTCCCGCGACGTTCCTGCATCCGTCGGAAAGCCTGCACGGAGATCTTGGAATCGTCGGAGCTGCCGACGTCGCGGTCCTCATCTCCAAGAGCGGTGAATCCAACGAGCTGGTGGCGCTTCTGGAGCACCTCAAGCGTCTGGGTGTATGCACCATCGCGATCGTCGGCGATCGCAACTCCACACTCGGGCGCCATACCGACGTGGCACTCGACGCATGGGTAAGCGAAGAAGCATGCGTGCTCGACCTGGCGCCGACGACGAGCACGACTGTCGCTCTCGCCATCGGCGATGCGCTGGCGGTCGCGCTGCTCGAAGAAAAGGGATTCAAGGCCGACGACTTCGCCAGGATTCACCCGGCGGGAGCGCTCGGCAGAAAGCTCCTGACGCAGGTGCGGGACGTGATGGTGAGCGGCGATCTGCTTCCGGTTCTGTCGCGCGACGCGACGATGCGTGAAGCGGTGGTGCAGCTCGCGGAACGCCGCGGGATCGCCGTCATCCGTGGCGACGACGGCCGCGTAGCCGGTGTCATCACGTCCGGAGACCTGACGCGCCTCATGGAGCACAAAGACAATGTCATGCCGATTCCCGTCAGCAGCGTGATGACGGTCAATCCGAGAATTGCCCACGAGGATGAGCTTGGGAGCGCGGTGGTATATCGCATGGAGCAGCACGGAATCATCTCGATGCCGGTCGTTGATGGCGACGAACGGCTCGTAGGGGTAATACACCTGCACGACCTGATGCGGGCGGGCGTCGTATGACCGCATCCCGTTCGGCTCTGGCTGCGTTTGGCACTCTCCTGTGCGTCGCTCTGGCCGCGGGTTGCGACGCCAGGACATCGCCGCCCGTCGTGGCGCGATCAGCGCTCGCAGATTCCGCCGATCAGGTGATGTTCGGTGCGCGGTTCCACCTCACGGACAAGGGCCTGGCTCGTGCCGAGCTGCTGTCCGATACGGCATACTTCTTCGACGACAATACGCGGGTCGAGCTGCGCAAGGTGGACATGACGTTCTACACCATGAGCGGCGCGAGGGACGCATATCTCACTTCGAAGCGGGGCACCTATGGCAGCCGCCTCGGAATGATGATCGCGCGCCAGGATGTCGTGGTCATCACCGAGGAAGGCAGGCGCCTGACGACGCCCGAGCTCAAGTACGATCAGTCGAGCAACGAAATCTCGAGCGATAGCTCTTTTGTCCTGACCGAGCCCGGTCGCAGGCTGGAAGGCATCGGGTTCAGGTCCGACCCAAACATGCAGAGCGTTCAGATCCTCAAGACGAAAAGCGGCACGACCGGCGCCGTGACACTGCCAGGGCAATGACGACGACAGTCGGCGGCAGACTTTCCGGTGCATGGCGGTCCACCGCCGTGGCCGCGACGGCTGCGTTCCTGGTGCTGGCGGCACTCCCGCACGCGACTTCCGCGCAGGTTGCCGGCCGCGAGTGCGTCCTTCAGTACGAGACTACATCGGGGAACACGCGCACGAACGCACAGAAAACCGCAGGCGGTCAGTACAACTTCTTCCAGGGCGGAGGAGTCACCTACCACTGTGAGGGACAGAACAACACTCTCATTGCCGACAGTGCCGAATACTATGGCGACCGGAAAGTCCTGTACCTCATCGGCGACGTCCACTACACGGAGCCCCGCGCGAAAGTGGATTCGGACCGCATGACATACTTCCAGCTCGAGGATCGCATCCGCGCCGAAGGCAGTGTGAACGTGCGGACGCAGACGGGCACGACGATCCGCGGGCCGGTAATAGACTACTACCGGGTCACGCCGGTGCGTCCCCTGGCGCGCACAGTCGCTACCGGCAGGCCGCACATGTCCATCGTGCAGCGCAGCAACTCGGCAGAGCCCGCCGAGCCGGTAAACGTGGTAGCCAATTCTCTTGTTGCCGAAGGCGACAACATCGTCTATGCGTCGGGCAATGTCGAGGTGACGCGGCCCGACCTCATCGCGAAGAGCGACTCGGCATTTCTTGATGGCCAGCGCGAGTTCGCGCGGCTCATGAAGACGCCGTCCGTCGAAAGCCGTAAGGGACAACCCTTTACGCTGACGGGGGGTGTCATCGACCTGTTCTCGCGGAACAAGCTGCTGGAGCGGGTCGTCTCGACACCGACCGGCCACGTTCTGAGCCACGATCTCGAGCTTCTCGCCGACTCCGTGGATCTGAGGATGAGCGACAATCAGCTTCAGCGCGTCATGGCGTGGGGCAGGAAATCGAGGGCGCAGGCGATTTCACCCGACCGGCAGGTGATCGCCGATTCGATAGACGCGCAGATGCCGCGCCAGCGATTACGCGAAGTGAGGGCCATCGGCAACGCCTACGCAAACAGCACGCCCGACACCAGCCGGATAATCTCGACGGAGCGAGACTGGATGCGCGGTGATCAAGTGATCGCCGAGTTTGACAGCGTCGCCGCCGGCGATACGACGACGCGACCGCAGGCCAGGCGCATCGTCGCAACAGGCGACGCAAGCTCGTTCCATCAGCTCGCCGGAAGCACTCCAGGGCGCGGACTGCCGAATCTCAATTACGTGCGTGGCCGCATCATCACCGTCGCTTTCGCGGACAGGGCGGTCAGCACCGTGAACGTGACCGATCAGGCGTCCGGCGTGTATCTCGAGCCGTCCACGACCGCCGGTACACAGGTGGCTCCCGGATCGCGGCAATCCACACCGACGCCGAATCGGGTGACCCCTCCATCACCACCGGCCGCGGCCGCACCGAAAAGGCGCTCTCCTTGAGCTTCGACGAATTCCCGCCACGCGTTCGCGAGATCATACGCCACCTCTCGGGTGACGAGCGCTCCATGTCGATCGCGCTCGGCGCGATCATGCACGAGGCCGACCAGAGCGGATCGGCTCCATTCCACAACGTCGTCATCAGGTATCGCGACGAGTTCCTCCGCGCACTGCGCGTGGAAGGGAAGGATGCGGAGCGGGAGGCGGGGCGCCTCGGGCTCGACGAGGTCGAGTCATACCTCAAGGCATCGATCCTTCCGCGGCTGGCAGGCGACGGCGCTATCCGGAGGTTCGACCCCGAAACCGATTCGACGGATCTCCATATCCAGCTGTCCCAGCCACTATGGAGTGACGTGGCTCCCAACAAGGGAGAGATCGCCGAGATTTTCCGCCATACAGGCGAGTATTCGACGATCGAGACGCCGCCAAGCTCACATCGACTTGTCGGCGGGAGCGTCCTCGAGGCGAAGGGGCTGGTCAAGAAATACAGGCGGCGAGCGGTCGTAAACGATGTCGGCGTCCGCCTGCAGCAGGGCGAGATCGTCGGCCTGCTTGGCCCGAACGGAGCCGGCAAGACGACTACCTTCTACATGATCGTCGGACTCATCGAGCCGGAGGAAGGAACGATCCTCATTGACGGGAAGGATATCTCGAACATGCCGATGTACCAGCGGGCGCGACTGGGGATTGGCTATCTGTCTCAGGAGCCCTCAATCTTCAGAAAGCTCTCGGTCGAGGACAACATCATGGCGATCCTCGAGACACTCCCGATTTCGGGAGCCGAGCGGCACCGTCGGCTGGAGAAGCTGCTGGACGAGCTCAGCATAAAGCGTTTGCGGAAGAACAAGGCCTATTCGCTCTCCGGCGGAGAGCGTCGTCGGCTGGAGATCACCAGGGCGCTGGTGACGGACCCCAAGTTCATGATGCTGGACGAGCCCTTCGCCGGCGTGGACCCTATCGCCGTGCACGATATCCAGACAATCGTGGCCGGACTGCGGCATCGGGGCATCGGAGTGCTCATAAGCGACCACAATGTGGAGCAGACCCTCGACATCGTGGATCGCGCCTACATAATGTTCGATGGACAGGTGAAGGTTTCCGGCACTGTTCGTGACCTGGTCTTTGACGACACGGTGGCCGACATATACCTCGGCCCCACACTTACAGCGCGATTACGCCAGAGATTCTCACACGAGCAACCAGCGGGAGCGGCGTCGTGAAGCCAGGAATGAGCCAGTCAACGCAGCTTCGGCAGGAGCTGAAGATCAATCCCCGTCTTTATCAGGCGATGGATCTTCTCTACATGCCGTTGCTCGATCTGCAGCAGCACCTCAAGCAGGAGTTGCTCAATAATCCCTTCCTCGACCTGGTGGACGTCGAGGAGGAAGACGAAGATGAGCAGACGGAGCCGGAAGCAGTCGCCGAGACGCCCGAGGAGAAGGAGCGCGGCGAGGAGATAGACTGGGAGGAGATTCTCCTCGACGGGTTCGACACGGCGGGCGGGCGGCGCGAGGAGCACGAAGAGCGCGAGTACTACGAGCCGGTGACTGTCGCCACGCGAGACCTGAGCGATCACCTGCGTGACCAGGTCAGCCTCCTCGAGCTGAGTCCCCGCGAGATGCTTCTGGCCGACGAGTTTCTCGGCAACATCAACGATGACGGCTACCTCGCTACACCCGTCGAGCAGGTGATCGACTCGGTGAACGAGATGATCGTGCAGGCGGCGGAGACGGAAGACCGCGATCTCGGCGAGCTTCCGCTGTACACCGTGGAAGAAGGCGAAGCGATGCTCCGCACGGTCCATGAGCTGGACCCGCCGGGCGTCGGCGCGCGCGATCTTCGCGAGTGCCTGATGCTTCAGCTGAACGACGCAGGACTCACCCAGTCCGTTCCTTACAGGCTGGTACACGACTGCTTCGAGGAGCTCATCGCGCACCGGTGGAGCGAGATCTCCAAGCGATTCGGCATCAGCGCGAGCGACGTCCAGAATGCTGCCGACGAGATTGCGAAGCTCGATCCGAAGCCCGGCCTGAGGTTCCGCTCAGGCAACGAGAACTACATTATCCCCGACCTGATCGTGGACAAGATTGACGGCGAGTATCGCATCTTTCTCAATGACGCGAACCTCCCGCGACTTCGGCTCAGCAAGGTATACCAGGAGATCGCCCGCGACAAGAAAAAGTTCGAAGGCGAGAACAAGGAGTTCATCTCCAGCAAGCTCAACTCGGCAAACTGGATGATCCAGGCGATAGAGCAGCGACGCCAGACGATGCTAAAGGTGATGAACTACATCGTTGACAGGCAGCGCGAGTTTTTCGAAAAGGGCGTGCAGTTCCTGAAGCCGCTGACGCTCCGCGAGGTCGCGGAAGTCATCAACATGCACGAGTCTACCGTGAGCCGCGTGACAAACGAAAAGTTCGTGCAGACTCCGCGCGGCGTGCTTCCTCTCAAGTTTTTCTTCTCGTCCGGGCTCGCTACGTCCGATGGTGACGACGTCTCCGCGCGGGGCATCAAGGACCAGCTCGAGAAGCTGGTGCAGGAAGAGGATCCAAAGCATCCGCTCACGGACCAGGCGATCGTGAACATCCTGCGAGAAAGCGGCGTCCAGATCGCGAGACGCACCGTCGCCAAGTACCGCGACCAGCTTGGCGTCCTTTCCGCGAGGATGCGGAAGCGGATATGACCGCTGCCCGGGTTCAAGCGACCGTAGCCGCGAGCAGCGTCCCGCTCGCTTCGCCGTCCGGCGTGTCCGACGTCCAGCGCCCGCTGGTGAGCGTGCTCGTCCCCGCCAAGGACGAGGCAGAGAATCTTCCGTTGTTCATGGAACAGGCCGCGGCGGCGTTCGCGGCGGCGCCGGGCCGCTATGAAGTGATCGTGATTGACGACGGATCGGTGGACGACAGCTGGCAGGTTCTGGAGTCGCTCGCCGCGCGGTATCCGTTCCTGCGTGCCGTGCGCCACCGCGCGAGACGCGGCATCGCGGAGTCGCTTCGCACGGGGTATCTCGCGTCGCGAGGATCGGTGCTCGTGTTCTATCCTGCCGATCTGCAGTACAAGCCGGAGGACATTCCCCGACTCGTGGCGCCGATACTCGCCGGCGAGACCGACATGGTGACGGGGTACAAGCAGGGGGAGTACAGGAAGGCGTTCGTATCAGGCATCTACAACCACCTCAGCAGGTCGCTCTTCAGGGTCCCTGTTCGCGATCTCAACTCGGTGAAGGCGTACCGGCGAGAGGTGATGGAGTCGCTGCCGGCGCGCCCCGATTGGCACCGCTACATGATCGTCATGGCGGTCGCCCAGGGGTTCACCGTCTCGGAGATTCCTGTTCCTCTTTATCCCCGCTACGCCGGCCACTCGAAATTCGGAATTGGCCGGATTCCTGTCGGTGTGATAGACATGCTCGCCGTCTGGTTCGAGCTCCGCTTCGCGAAGAAGCCGTTGCTGCTGTTTGGAATGCTCGGCGCCGCATTGTTTCTGTTGGGTGTCGTGGCGGGCGTGACAGCGCTGGCGTGGCTGGCGGCAACCGGAGAAGGGCTGCGTGCGGTATGGACGGTGATCCAGAGCTGCCTGATTCTCGGCAGCGTCTTCTTCTCGACCGGATTCATCGGTGAACTCGTCGCCGCACAGCGAGCCGAGACGCGCGAATTGAGGGCTCGCATAGAGGAGCTCGCGCAGGGACGGGACACGCTGCTCGATCGCTGAGCTGGTGAAAGTCCTTTTTCTCACGCACTCGTTCCCGAGATTTCGCGGGGACGCTCCCGGATCCTTTTTGCTGCGGCTCGCGGTCGCGCTTCGTGACGAGGGCGTGCGCGTGCACGTCGTCGCTCCGGCGGCGGAAGGAGTTCCTGACGCCGAGGAATTCGACGGAGTCACAGTCGAGCGTTTCCGCTATGCCCCTCGCCGATACGAAACGCTGGCGTATACGGGCAGCATGGCGCAGGACGTCGCGACTTCCTGGAGCGCGAGACTCGCTCTCCTGGGATTCTTCGGCGCTGACTTCGTACGCTCCGTCAATGCGCGGCGAAGCTTCGAACCCGACGTGATCCACGCGCATTGGTGGTTTCCTAACGGCGTCGTGGGGATGTGGCTATCGAGTCTCTCGCACAAGCCGCTCGTGACGACGATGCATGGAACCGACGTCCGCATGGTCAGCAAGATCGGAGTGAGTCGGCCGATTTTCAGAAGCGTGATGAAGCATTCATCGCGGGTGACCACGGTTTCGAGCTGGCTTGCCTCCGAAGTCGGAAGGCTCGCGCCCGGAACGCGCCCCGACGTCGCGCCGATGCCCGTCGCGACGGAGCGGTTCTCGCCAGGAGGCAGGCGCGAAGGGCAGCGGTTTCTTTTTGCCGGACGCGTCAACAGGCAGAAGGGGCTGGATCATCTTCTTCGCGCGTTCGCCTCGATGAAGCATCCGGCCATGCTCGATATCGTCGGAGAGGGGAATCAATCGGACGAGTTCCGGCTTCTCGCTTCACAGCTCGGCGTGAGCGATCGCGTCGTGTGGCACGGTCAGCTCAATCAGCAGGACCTGAGTCATTTTTACCAGTCGGCGACGGCGCTCGTCGTGCCCTCTATGGAAGAAGGGCTCGGGCTGGTTGCCGCGGAGGCGCTGCTGTGCGAGACGCCGGTCATCGCATTCAAATCGGGCGGATTGACGGACGTGATCCAGCACGAGCGAACGGGCCTGCTCGTCACTCCAGGCGACGCCGCGGAGCTTGCCGCCGCTCTGGACGAGGTCCTCGCGGCGCCGGAGCGCGCCACGGATCTGGGGAAAGCGGGCCGCATCTTCGCTCTGGCGGCGTTCTCGCCGGAGTCCGCCGCGCGGCGCTACACAGACATCTATCGCCAGGTCGTTGCTGAACGCACGGCGTAGCGCATTCGTCGCGGCGCAGTGGATTCTCGCTGCGGCCACTGTCTGGTACGCCGTCAAGGCGCTGCGCGGGCAATGGGCCGGCGCCGGGGCGCGACTTGGTGCGCTGCGGCCGGAGTGGGGATGGATCGCGCTGGCCACGGTCATCGTAGTCGCGACGTACGTCCTGCTCATCGAAACGTGGCGGCGCATTCTGATTGCGTCGGGTGAGACACTTCCGTTCGGTCAGGCCGCGCGCATCTGGTTCGTTTCGAATCTGGGCAAGTACGTGCCCGGGAAGGTGTGGTCCATCGCCGCGATGACAATGATGGCACGCGACAGCAAGGTCTCGGGGGTCGCCGCGGCGGGCTCGTCGGTGCTGATCCAGCTCGTGACGGTCGCCGCCGGCATCGGCGTGGTGCTGGTGACAGGCGCTCAGGCGGTCGATCATCCCGGAATCGCCGTTGCTGCCGCGGGAGGTATACTGGCCGTGCTCGCGGCGACTCCGGCTCTGCTCCCGCATGCCGGACGACTGGTGAGCTCGCTCACGGGACGATCAATCGCTCTTCCGCGAACGCCTGCATCGGTGGTCTGGCTTACGACAGCGAGCTCGATCGTCTCGTGGATCATGTACGGCGTCGCGTTCCAGTTCTTCGTGAGGGGAATACTCGGAAGTGCTGCTGGCGCAACATCTTCGTACATCGCAGTTTATGCGGCGTCCTACATCATCGGATTTCTTGCACTCTTCGCGCCCGGCGGAGCCGTCGTTCGCGAAAGCGCCATGGTCACCGGCATGCTTCGGCTCGGCCTGACCGGCCAGGCCGACGCGCTGGCGGTGGCGATCGCCTCGCGGCTGTGGCTGACGGTGACCGAGCTGCTGCCCGGATTCGCATACATGGCGGCAAAAAAGCGCGCATCCCGCACTGACTGACCAACGGAATGGAAGAAGACAGAAAGAAGGAAAACGATGACGAGTCGTCGGTCGCCGTAGCCGAGCGGCCTCCGACCTCCACGTCGGGGGAGCCGGCGCCTCCGCCGTTCCCGCCGATCACGCGCGAGATGGTGGCCGACAGCGGGCCCAGCCGGCCCGGTCTCTGGGCCGCTGTGCTGTACGCGCTCTGCACGCTCGCACTTGGCTATCCCGCAATCGCCGGAAAATTTCTGGCCGGCCCGAACAGCGATCAGTTCGTCGCCGGCTATGCCTTCCGCGAATACGGTGCGAGCATTCTCAAGGCGACCGGTGGATTCGCGCAGTGGAATCCGTATCTGTTCGGCGGCATGCCGTACATCGCCGCGATGCACGGCGACATCTTCTATCCAACGTTTCTGCTCCGGATGGTGATGCCGACCGATGCGGCGATGACGTGGTCGTTCATCATGCATCTCTTTCTCGCGGGCTGGTTCACCTACTACTTTCTGCGCGCCAGCGGCTTCGGATTCTATTCCGCGCTCTTTGGCGGTGTCGCGTACATGATGAGCGGGCAGCTCGCCTCGCTCGTGTCACCGGGGCACGACGGCAAGCTGTCTGTCAGCGCGCTCTTTCCGCTCACGCTCTGGATGCTGACGCTCGGCATGCACCGGGGCAGGAGGTGGAGCTGGGGAGTGCTGGCGCTTGCTGTAGGCCTTGCCGTCCTGAGCCCGCATCCGCAGCTCCTGCAGTATCTGCTTCTGGCCAGTGGCGCGTTCACGCTGCATCTATCCGTCTCGCTGCTCAGAAGTCGCGACATTCCCGCGCGTACCGTGGCCGCGCGCATGGGGCTCGCTCTCCTCGCTGTCGCGATCGGCCTCGCTATCGGCGCGATACAGTATCTCCCTGTGCGCGAGTACGTGGCCTGGTCACCGCGGGCGGGCGGGCTCGCCGACTACGCGGTCGCGACGTCGTACGCCTGGCCGCTCAGGGAGCTCTTCGACGCGTACCTGCCGCAGTTCACCGGAATGATCGAGGCATACTGGGGCGAGAACGCGATTCACCTGCACACCGACTACATCGGAGCGGTTGTCCTGGTTCTCGCTGGAGCGGCGTTCACGCGGCTTCGCAGGGATCCCCGCCGGGGCTTCGTGATGTTCTGGTCGGTGACGTTCGTCATCGCGCTCCTCTGGGCTCTCGGCGGACACACTCCGTTCTATCGAATACCATACGCGATCATTCCGGGCACGAAGTACTTCCGGGCGCCGGCGACCGTGTTCTTCGTCGGGACGATGGCGCTGTCCGTACTGTCCGCGACAGGTGTAGAGCGGGTGCTGACGCGCGCGATCAGTCTGAAGTATGCGTTCGGCTGGCTCGCGTTCGCGGGGATCGTTGTGGCGCTTGGATCGACCGGCGTTCTCACGGACTTCGCGCAGGCGCTGGCACCGGACGAGATGGTTGATAGTGTAATCGCCAATTCGCTCGAAGTGATTCTTGGGGCATGGCGCTCGTTCGCGTTCGTTCTGCTTCCAGTGGGAGTCATTCTTCTGCACAGGCGCGGGCGTCTCACGCTCGGCGCGGTGGGGTGGTCGCTGGCCATTCTTGCCGCGGCAGACTCGTGGACCATCATGCGCCATTACTGGGTCTTCTCACCGCCGGCATCCATCACATATCGGGCTGACGCGGCGATCGAGCGCGTCAAGCGAGACCCGCAGCCAGCCCGCGTTCTGGCGATCGAGCTCGAGCCCAACGGACGCAGAGACACGAATCTCCAGGGCGATGGCCTGATGATCCACCGGGTCCGCACGGTGCTTGGATATCATGGAAATCAACTGGGCCGATACAACGAGCTGCTCGACAAGCAGCGGGGCTTCATTCAGATCTTCAACCCACGGATCTGGCAGCTTCTCAACATGCGGTATCTCCTCACCAACACCGCCGACGTCGGGAGATTCTTTCCAGGAGCGGAATGGATCATCGGTCCGGTGAAGGACGCGGCCGGTACGAACGTGTATCTCTACCGTTTGCCGGGAGAGAACCCGTACGCGTGGGTCGCACCGGTGATCGTGAAGGCAGATGATCCGTCTGTCAGCGCGACGCTGTTGAACCAGGCGTTCGACCTGCGCACGGCGGCGCTTTTCGCCCCCGATGCGAATGTGCGGGGTGTCGAGCATCTGGGCGCATTGCCGCCAGCATCTGCAGTGTCGGCGTCGGTCACACGCTACGCGCCCGGGCGCGTATCACTCGAGCTGAATGCGCCGGCGCCGCGAGGATCCGCGTTGATGGTCTCGGAGAATTACTTTCCGGGCTGGACAGCCACCGTCGATGGAAAGCCCGCAACCGTGGGAAGAGCCGATTATACCATTACCGGTGTCGAGCTGCCCGAGGGTGGACGGAAGATAGAGCTGAGTTTCAGCGACGTGGCGTATGAGCAGGGCAAGCTGATAACCATCCTCGCGCTGCTCGCCGCCGCGGGCCTGATCGCCGGGGGAATTCTACGGGAGCGCGAAGCGATTGACTGATCGGACACTTGTCATCATACCGACGTACGACGAGAAGGATAACATCGAGCGGATGATCGCCGCCGTGCTCGCGCAGGATCCGTCGATCGACATGCTGGTCGTGGACGATGGGTCGCCTGACGGGACCGGCGATATCGTGGACGCGATTGCGGTGGAGAACCCGCGCGTCCACGCAATTCATCGCGCGGCGAAGCTTGGACTCGGCACGGCCTACGTGGCCGGGTTCCGTTGGGCGCTGGAGCGCGACTATCAGTTCATATTCGAGATGGATGCTGATTTCTCTCATTCGCCCGATGCAATCCCGCTTTTCCTGAGCGCCATCCAGAACGCCGATCTGGTGATCGGCTCACGGTACCTGGATGGCCAGGTCAACGTCGTCAACTGGCCGATGAGCCGTCTCTTCCTGAGCTATTCCGCGAACATCTATGCGCGTCGTGTCACGGGACTCCCGGTATTCGATGCGACCGGCGGCTTCAAGTGCTTCCGTCGCCGCGTGCTCGAGGCGATAGACCTGGGCGACATCCGCTCCAACGGTTACGCCTTCCAGATCGAGATGACGTTCCGCGCGTGGAAGAAGGGATTCCGCATCGTCGAGATCCCGATTGTGTTCGTGGACCGGTCCCACGGCGCCAGCAAGATGTCCAAGCGCATCGTACGCGAGGCCGTCTGGATGGTCTGGCGGCTGCGGTGGTGGGGGATCCGGGGGCGAGTCTGATGGAATCCAATCGATCTTTTTACAAGATGAGCGGGTCGGGCAACGACTTTGTCTTCTTCGACCTGAGCGAGGGGCCCGTCGGCCAGCTCGAGTCGGCATCGGCGATCCGGGCCTTGAGCGCGCGCGGAACGGGCGTAGGAGCGGACGGAGTGGTGTTCCTCAAGCCGGGCGCCGATGATTCATTCACGATGCGCTACTACAACAGTGATGGCTCGCTCGGGGAGCTTTGCGGCAATGCGACTCTCTGTGCCGTGCGTCTGGCCCATGAGGTCGGCATCGTGCGGGCGGACGAGATATCCATTCAAACCGATGCCGGGATAGTCAGGGGCCGGATGGTGGACGGCCTCCCGGAAATCGACCTGGCGCCGGTCAGCGAGGTCCGGACCGAGGTTCCAGAGATCGATCGCCTGGCGCGGGAGAGTCTGCTCGGCTTCGCCAGGGTGGGTGTTCCGCACATCGTCATTGTGGACGAGGATGCCGAAACGGCGGATATCCTCGGTAGAGGTTCGCGGATCCGGCGCGATCGCTCGCTGAGCGACGGCGCCAACGTGAACTTCCTCACCCCCAAGCGGGACTGGTGGACGATCCGGACTTACGAGCGGGGTGTCGAGGGCGAGACGCTCGCCTGCGGCACTGGCGCGGTAGCGAGCGCCATCCTGCTGACCGAGTGGGGCAGGGCGACTTCTCCAGTGCGCCTGCGGACACGATCCGGGCGCGATCTGGGAGTCCGGGTTCGCCGCGAGGGAGCGCAGTGGTATCCATCGCTGCGCGGGGGTGCCGACATCGTTTTTTCGGGTCAGATCCGGGATTTGGATCTGACCGTTACCCAGGACCCGTGACCCGCGACCCGCGACCCGTTACTTGTGACCCGTTGCCTGTGACCCGTTACCTGTGACCCGTTACCTGTGACCCGTTGGCGGGCAGCGGGTAACGGGTAACGGGAATGGCGACAGTTGATCATCCGGGCGCTGGCGAAATCAACGCAGTCGGACCGGAAATCGCGAGGAAGTGACGCGCTTTCTAGCTTGGCAGCCTCAAAACCTTCTCATTACAGCACTTAGCGACATCCTAACCGGGAAGGACATCCTGTTCTCCACATTTCTCCACCACCAGTAGTTTACATAACATATATTATACGTTGTTGTAAACTGGGCGCGGATAAGGGCGACGGCACAATGCCGTCGCCTTCCTGTCGTCAGGACTTGGGCTCTACAGCAGCGGTTAGTTCGCCGAGGCGTACACGCGCCTCGCCCGCCACAGTACCCTTCGAGTCGGCGCCCAATACGGTCCAGATCTCCTTCGCCTTCGCCTTGTTACCGCCCGTCAGATACGCCCGCGCAGCCAGGCTCTCGTACCGCTGGCGGTCGGAATCGAACCGCGCGACCTTGGCTGCCTTCTCATATTGTTCGCCCGCTTCGCCGTATTTGTTGAGCTGCTCGAGCCCGCCCGCAAGGACGATATGTACTGATGATCCAAGCTCCTTCGAGCCCCCGATCTGATCCTCTGCTTTCCGGAGCTCGGCCACGCCTTGCTCAAATTTGCCCTGGTCGTACATGATCTGAGCGAGAACCAGCCGGCCCTCCATCGCCGCCGTCGTGCCATCGTACCGGCTCACCATCTTCCTCAGATCGGACTCCGCCAGCGGCAGATTCCCGACGACTACCGACCGCTGGGCGGCGAAATATGCCTTTTCGGCACGTTCGGATTTCAACTCCTGCGACCTGTTGTAGAACCATCCGCCGGCGGCGAGGGCAACGACCGCCAAGCCGCCCCAGGCCACCTGCCTGCTGTGAAGCTGGAACCAGTCCATAAAGGATTCGGAACGCTCTGAGGTCGAGAAAGACGATGTCATGTCGTGGATGAGGTGAAGGTTGTGATGCCCCCGGGGTGACTCGAACACCCGGCCAACGGTTTAGGAAACCGCTGCTCTATCCACCTGAGCTACGGGGGCAACGTTGATTTATAACGACTTAGCTAACTCACCTGCTCTGCTTCTACCTCTTTCTTTGCCGTTACTTTGCCGTTGAAGCGTCGAGCGACGGCGCGTGAGAGGTCGCTTGAGTCGATGATATTGTATCTGTCGAACATATCGCGGGTCTTCCAGCCGCACAACTTAATGATCTCCCCTTCGCTCACGCCCAACTCGCGGATGAACCGGCGCGACACAATCGAGCGTGCAAGGCCAAAGGCTTGGTGCGGAGCCGGACAGCTGCAAGGAGCGACTCGATGATGTTGATCGTTCGTAAGTGCTTCCAGTGCTCTTTCGGAAAGCCGAAGCTGCGACCGACGGGTGACTTACCCCTGCGCAAGGATCGCTGTCAACGCGTCGGCGACAGCCTTGCTCTCTGCATCACCGGTAACGATGTCAATCGCGTCGGCGCTGAGGACGCCGAGCTTGAGGTCCACCGCGCGGGCGATCTGTTCCTGCGCGAAGATCTTGCGGCTCATGATGGCCTGATTCGCACCAAGCGACTTGAGCATCGCGAGCCCGACGGCGTCGACCGCGACGCGATCGTCGCCTGCGATCATCACGTTGCCCGCCTTCAGTTCACCGCGCGAAGGTCCGCCGTCGGTGAACGCCGCTACGCCATCGAGCACGATGAGATCTGGTTTGTAGCCAGTGTTGAGCTCCGCGATCATCCGGCGCATGTCGGGCGAGGCGTGCATGACCCTTCGAATCGACTTTGGCGTCAGTCCCACCGAGAGCTTGAGCGACATGGTGAACACGCCGCCGAATCCGTGCGTCTTCAGGCAGCACGTCGACACATTGTACTCGGCGTCCACCACCAGGCGGGGCAGCGTAAACCCCTTGGGCCAGTGCGTGCCGGCAGCCGGGAACGTCACCCAGTCCTTCTCGGTGATCTGTTCGAAGTCCACCACGTCGAAACGGAAGTCCCTGGCCAGGTCGAACGTTCCCTTCTTTTCCATCACGCTGCGGGTCTGCGGCGGCCCGCTCGACTCGCCCAACGTGACGCGGCGCGCATTCAACCCATGCAACTCAGTGACGAGCTGAGAGAGTGTATCGTTGTGGGTCGACCCCGGCGCATCGTCCGCCGAGTTGAAGTTCGGCTTGATGACGACCTGTTTGCCCTTGACGGCGGTGAGATCCAGCAGCTTGAGCGCAGCGGCGACGCCGCGCTTTCGATCACCGGTCCTGACCAAGGCGACCCGGGTCCGGCGTGGCCCCACCACTTGCGCCAGCCCCGACATGCCAAGTGCCGGCATCAGTGCCATGCCTGCAGTCACCACGCGGATGAAGTCGCGACGATCGAGGTCACGAGCGGGCCGAACCATGTGTCCTCCCAGGTGAAGGCAGCAGGCCTGCCGCATGACAGGAACCGCTCGACGATCTCGGGGGCGTAGGGCTATCAAGCCAATTTAACAGAGCGCCACAACTTCCACTACTACTTACGCATGGCGAACGGAAACTCGAGCACTTCCCCAACCAGATCGAGGTCGGTCACTTCCGTCACAACCGCGCCGTCCGGCCCCTTCCGCAGGACCCGCCGAAGCTCGTCAAGTTTCTCTTCGCTCCCCGAGGCGGCTATCTCGACAGTGCCGTCGCTCATGTTCCTGACCCAGCCCGCAAGCTGCAGCCGGCGGCCGGCCATACGGACGAACCACCTGAACCCAACCCCCTGAACTTTCCCGGACACCTGCAAATGCACGTCGGCCATGCGGGTCAGCGGCGCATTCTCAGCAGCGTCGCCAAGCCCTGCCAGTCGTACGACTGCCACTCCGATACCGCCCAGCCCTCGGCGTCTTCCTCGGGATGCTCTGACCCGTATTCCGGCTCATTGACGACCCGATAGTCCGGCTCCGCCTCGCGAACCACGGAGTTCGCGATGGCGCCGGTGTCCAGTCCGAAGTCGTCAATTGATGGCAGCTCGTCGAGGAACTGCTCGATCGGCGGAAGATCATCGTCAGCCAGGGCGGCGCCGTACTCGCGCGACGCAGTCCCCAGCCCGGAAAATGGCGGGAACCGCGGGACTGTCGGCGGACTGTGAATTCCCGCTTCGCTCACTTGCCTCAGGCCTCCCAGCTATGCTTGCCCAGAAGCGGCACAAATCGTACTGGCGCAATATCCTGCCGCTCCAGCTCACCATCTCTCCGGGTGAAGAGATGCAGAATCTGCTCGTCCCTGTCGCCGAGTGGAATCAGCAGCCGCCCGTTCTCCGCCAGCTGTTCGATGTACGCGGCCGGCACGTCAGGTGCCGCCGCCCCAACGAGAATCGCGTCGAACGGCGCGAACTGGCGCCATCCGAGCGTCCCATCACCCAGCATGAAGGAAATGTTGTTCGCTCCCATCTGCTTTAGGACTTCCCTGGCCTTCTCGAGCAACGGCGCGATCCGCTCGATGCTGAACACCTGGGAGGCAAGCCTCGACAGGAGGGCAGTCTGGTAGCCCGATCCGGTTCCGATCTCGAGGACTTTCTCGTTTCCCGTCAGCTTGAGGAGCTCGAGGTAGCGGGCGTGGATGGACGGCTGGGAGATTGTCTGCTGGTTGCCGATCGGCAGCGCGGAATCCTCGTAGGCACGGTGCCTTACGCCAGTCGGAACGAAAAGGTGGCGAGGCGTCGCATCGATCGCGTGAAGGACGCAGAGATCGCGGATCCCCTGCTCCTGCAGCGTCTCGACCAGGCGCCTGCGCGCGCCCCGGTACTCCTGCGGATCTACTGGTCCCGCCACCATTTCTCCGGCGCATCGAGAATCGCGTGATGAGTCACGTCGAGTTGGAGCGGCGTCACCGAGATGAAGCCTTCGTCTACTGCACGGAAGTCCGAATTCGTCGGGCCTGACCACGCGATGGAGCCACCGCCGATCCAGTAGATCGGCCGCCCCCACGGGTCCTGCATGCGCTTGATCGAGTCGGAATACACGCGCTTTCCGAGCCGCGTCAGCCGCACGCCTCGAATCTCCGGACCGCGGATCGGCGGAAGGTTCACGTTGAGCAGCGTGTTCGGTGGAAATGCCGGCAGCGAAGTGAGATGGCGGAGCAGCGCGGTCAACGACTCGATCTGATCGTCGAGCATTGATTCATCGGCTCTCAGATCGCCGCCGGCGAATGAAACCGCTATCGAAGGTATGCCGATCGAGATTCCTTCCATGGCTGCGGCGACGGTTCCCGAATACAGTACGTCGTCGCCCATGTTCTGACCATGATTGATCCCGCTCAGCACGAAGTCCGGACGTTCGGGCATCAGCGCTTCGACGGCGAGCATCACGCAATCGGTCGGCGTGCCGTCCACCTGCCATCGGCGCTCACCGCGTTGTATCGGGCGAACGGGATGGTGAAGTGTGAGCGAGTGGCTGGTCGCGCTCTGCTCGCGGTCTGGCGCCACCACAGTCACTTCGCCGAGCGGCTCGGCCGCCGCAATCATGCACTGGAGGCCGTGCGCGAGGATGCCGTCGTCATTGGTGCAAAGCAGCCGCATCAGTTTTCTCCGGAGTCGCACGATGTTGGCCGGGGAACGTGCTTGTGAAAAATTCCCGACCGATGACCCCACAGCACGCCGATCACTCGCATCGTGTCCGCGATTGCCTTGAAATAGCTCTGCGGACCGTAGATCGTGGATATGGGCACGTTGCTGATGGAGAAGCTGGCGCGCGCGGTCCGGATGATGAAATCTGTCTCGAACTCGTAGCGGTCGCCGCGCGCATGAATCTCTTCGAGCACTTCGCGTCGAATCGCGCGGAATCCGGACTGGCTGTCTTTCACCGCGCCGCCCGAGACGAGCCGCGTCGCTGCGCTCGACAGAAAGTTGGCGAAACGGCGATGCCTGGGCATCTGCTCTCCCGTCAGGTCGCGCGTGCCGATTGCGACGTGACAGTGGTCGAGAGCGGCAATCAGCGACGGCGCGAAGGCCGGATCGTGCTGGCCGTCGGAGTCTATCGTGAGGACAGCATCACACCCGCGCTCCAGCGCGGCGGCGAAACCGGCCTGAAGCGCGGCACCCTTGCCGCGGTTTTCGGCGAAGTCTATGGCGCTGTCACAGACGGATCTCAGGAGCGAGCCAGTCCCGTCGGAAGATCCGTCATTCACTCCGATGATGAATGCCTCAGGAAGCGAGGTGCGCAGCCCGCGGACAACGGGACTGAGCGTCTTGCCGGCGTTGTAGGCCGCCATGACCACCACGACCGATCGACTCATTCGGGCGGCTCATCTCCTTTCAGGATCGCGGCAATCGCGCGGAGATCGGATTCCAGCGATTCCACAGTCTGCATATCGAGCGCCGCGCGGGCAACGCTGCGGATCTCTCCGTTCTTCTTGTACTCGTCGATCTTCTGACGCGCGCCGTCAATCGTGTACTTCTCCGTGTACAGAAGTTGACGCACGAGCATGATAAGCTCGATCTCGCGCCGCTGGTATACGCGATTCCCGGACCGATTCTTGGCCGGATGGAGAAAGCGGAACTGGCTCTCCCAGTACCTCAGCACATGGGGCTTCAGATCCGTCAGGTTGCAGACGTCGCCCATGGAGAAGAACTCCCTTACTGGCTCGGCGGCCATCACTCGGTCTCCGATCTCAGCTCGCGCGCCATCAGCGCGCTGATGGCATCGCGCGCCGGCTGTCTTTCGAACAACACCCGGTGAACAGCATCAACGATTGGCATCTCCACTCCCTCCCGCGCCGCCAGCGCATGAGCACTCCGTGTGGTCACTACTCCCTCGGCCACCGTCTCCTTCCCCGCCAGCACTTCGTCAAGCGATACTCCGCGCCCGATTTCGACGCCCAGGCTTCTGTTTCGGCTCAACGATCCGGTGCACGTGAGTACCAGGTCGCCGAGGCCAGCGAGACCGGCGAGCGTTGCCGGCTCCGCTCCCAGGCGCACACCCAGTCGCGTCATTTCCGCGAGCCCGCGAGTGATCAGCGCGGCGCGCGCATTGAAACCGAGCCCAAGACCTTCCGCAATTCCAGTCGCGACAGCCATTACGTTCTTCAGCGATCCGCCAATCTCCACGCCGGTGACGTCGGAATGGCTGTACACGCGGAAGTGGATCGAGCTGAACGCCTGCTGCGCAAACAGCGCCGCTTCCGCGCTTCGTGACGCGACGACGACAGCGGTCGGTTGCTGTGCCACTACTTCGGCGGCGAAGCTTGGCCCGGACAACGCGACGACCGTTGATTGCGGCAGCTCCTCGGCCGCGATGTCCGTCATCAAAGCGAGCGTATCGCGCTCGATTCCCTTCGATGCGACGACGATCGGAGTGTCAGACGGCACATGCGGTCGCGCCGAACGGGCGATCGAACGAAGCACATGTGAAGGCGTCACCAGCGTGACGAGCTCCGCGCCTTCGAGCGTCTCGTCGAGCTCGTTGTACGCTGTCAGCGTCTCGGCCAGCTGATTTCCGGGGAGGAATCTGCGGTTCTGGTGCGTTCGGTTGATCGTTTCTACCACGTCCCACTCGTAGGCCCAGATACGAACGTCATGGCCGTTCCGGGCGAGGAGGTCGGCGAGCGCCGTCCCCCACGCTCCCGCGCCGATGACAGCGCACCGGGTCATGCCGCCTCCGCCTCCGCCTTGTTGTGCGAGCCGATCTTCGGCTCGGTCCCCTGGCGCAGACGGGAGATGTTGGTCCGGTGCATCCAGATCACAAAGAGGCCGATGACGCAGCTGATCAGGAAATACGGATCGGTCGCGCCCCTCAAGAAAAGCATCGCCAGCGGAAGCGTGACGGCCGCGACCAGGGAGCCAACGCTCGCGTAGCGCGTAATCGCCACAGCCGTCACAAAGCAGACGAAAGCGATGAGCGTCGGAAGCCACGCCAGTCCGAAGAACACCCCTCCGGCGGTCGCGACTCCCTTTCCCCCTCCCTGCCCCAGCAGAAAAATCGGCTTCACGTGTCCGACGATGGCGGCGACCCCGAACGCGATCGCCCACAGCTCTGGATGCGGGCTGTCAATGCGCGGGGGAAGGAGGAGAGCGGGAAGCATTCCCTTCAGGGTGTCACACAGGTAGACGAGCCCACCAATCCTCGGGCCCAGGACGCGCATCGCGTTCGTCGCTCCGAGGTTTCCCGAGCCGTGTTGGCGGAGATCGATCCCTTTCGCTTTTCCAGCCAGATACGCGAACGGAATCGACCCGGCCAGATACGCGATCACCAGCCCCACCAGTGGATGCACCTAGGCCGACTTCCGCCGCATCACGACGCGCAGCGGACTTCCGGTGAATCCCCACGCTGCGCGGAACCCGTTGTGGAGATACCTGATGTAATGCTCCTGCACGAGATCGGGATTGTTTCCGAATACGGCGATCATCGGCGGCGTAGTCTCCACCTGTGTCGCGTAGTTCAGCTTCACCTCGCGCCCGGCTGCCTGAGGCGGCTGGCGTCGCGCGATGAGCTCTTCGAGAGTGTTGTTGACCTGGGAGGTCGAGATGCGCTTGCTGCGCTCCGCCTCGACCTGGAGAATCGTATCGAGAATGCGCGTCACGCGCTGACCGGTGAGCGCCGACGTGAAGATGAACGGCACGAAGCGGAAGAACGGAGCCTTCTCGGCCGCCTCCTTCTCGAACTTGTACGCGGAGTTCGTCTCCTTCTCGGCGAGGTCCCACTTGTTGACGACGACAATCAATCCGCGCCCGGCTTCCCACGCCAGAGCGGCGATCTTCAGATCCTGATTGTGGAGCCCTTCGACCGCGTCTATCACGAGAATGCAAATGTCGGCGCGATCGATGGCGCGCCGGGACCGCAGCGACGAGTAGAACTCGATCCCATCGTCCACGCGCGACTGGCGTCTGAGGCCGGCAGTGTCCACGAACACTATCTCCCGCTCGTGATACATCATCGGCGTATCAATGGCGTCGCGGGTCGTGCCCGCGATATCGTCGACGACCAGCCGCTCCTCGCCGAGAAGGCGGTTGACGAGCGATGACTTGCCGACATTCGGCCGACCGATCACCGCAACGCGCAGCGCATCACCCGGCTCTTCTGTCGACTCAGGGATCCGCTCGACTATCGTGTCGAGGAGATCGCCTGAATTCTTTCCATTCTGCGCCGAGACCGGGACCGGATCGCCGGCGCCGAGCGAATAGAACTCGAAGTATTCCGTGGATGCCGGGTCGTCCACCTTGTTGGCGACAAGAACCCACGGCTTGCGCGACTCGCGAAGGAGATCCACGACGCGGGAATCGCTTGGATGCAGACCGACCTGTGCGTCCACCACGAGAAGGAGCAGGTCCGCTTCGCCGATCGCCTCCATGACCTGGCGCCGAATCTCGCGATCCATCGGCATGTGCGGATCGTCGGCGAGCCCGCCGGTGTCCACCAGCCAGAACTGCCGCCCGTTCCAGTCGGCGCGCGCGAAGTGGCGATCTCTCGTGGTACCCGGTTCGTCGCTGACGATTGCGCTCTGGTCGCCGACGATGCGGTTGAAGAGCGCCGACTTCCCTACGTTTGGCCGCCCGACGATTGCGATGACGGGAATATTCATGCTGCGATCGCCAGCTGCTCGCTCGCGAGAACGTCTACGAAGTCGTATGACGGATGCACTGGCATGGGCAGCTCGGCGCGAAGTTCGTCGAAGATCACGTCGTCGAGGAAAATGCGGTCTTCATTTATCGTTTCAGCGGGAATGAGCGCGATGTCCAGCTCGTCGCGCGACTGAAGCGCACGGCGGATGTCGGCGCCGACCAGCAGGCCGGCGGTGGTTATCGTCGGACCGAAGAGTGAATTCTCGGTGGGGATCAACGTGAATCGGGCGCCTGTCGCGAGTGTCAGTTTGCCGAGCAACTCGGGCATGAGATCCACCATCGCCTTGCCGGTGACCACGCCAATGTGCAGTCCGTCCAGCCGTGGCAGGTCTTCGAGTCCCTCGGCGACGCGCATACGGAGCGATGTGATGGCACCGATGCCGTTCTCGATCTGAGCGAAGTCACCGTAATGATCCGGCCCGGGCAGCTCCACGCCAGCGAGCAGATACAGCTCGTCCGATCCGTACACCCACCTCTGCCCTCTCTCGCGAAGGGCGCGCTTGCTCCAGCGGTTCACCTGCGCAATGAGCTCGCGGGCTTTCTCCGCGTCCATCGATGCGCCGCTGTAGAGATGCGAGAACTGCGTGAGGCCGACGGGAACGACAGCGGCCGAAATGACTGCGTCGCCGAGATTCCAGAGATCGGACAACGATTCCTCGAGCACGGCGCCGTCGTTGAGGCCGGGGACGATCACCATCTGCGAATGGAACTGGATACCGCCTTCTGCGAGCCGCGTCAGCTGCTCGACGATGTTCGGCACGCGCGAATTGTTAAGGAGAATCTTTCGTGCTTCCCAGTTGGTCGCATGCACCGATACGTAGAGGGGTGACAGGCGAAACTCGAGGATGCGGGCGATGTCACGCTCCTTCACGTTGGAGAGGGTCGCGAAGTTGCCGTACGCGAACGAGAGGCGATAATCGTCGTCGCGAATGTAGAGGTTCTTTCGCAGGCCCTGCGGCAATCCCTCGATGAAGCAGAATTCGCAGCGATTGGCACAGCGCCGGACGTTGGGCGGCTCGAGCGCGATGCCGAGGGATTCGCCCTCGGGGCGCGCTATCTCGTAGACAATCCCCTCGCCATCGGGCTGGCGCGTCTCGACTACGAGGTCGTCTTCGGCGGTGAGAAACTCCCAGTCGAGGAAGTCCTGGACGTTACGACCGTTGACTGAGATCAGCTCGGTGCCGACGACTATTCCGATTTCTTCGGCGATGCTTCCATCGGCCACTCGAGCGACTCTTACCATAGCTAAAGTAATTTAGAGCTATAGGCGCGGAAATCAAGTAATTGCTGATGTTTACGTGCTATACCGGAGCATTGGCTGCGAGTGATTCCAGCAGCTTTCGCGCCTGCTCCGCGTTGAAGCCCGTGACTTTAGCGATGGCCTCTTCTCCGGCGTCGCGTACGCCTTGTACGCTTCCGAACTCCTGGATGAGACGGCGCCGCTTGACGGGGCCGATTCCGGGGACCTTCAGCAGCTCCGAAGTGACCGTACGCATCGTGCGGCGCTTACGGTTGTAGGAGATCGCGAAGCGATGGGCTTCGTCGCGGATCTGCTGAAGCAGCCGGAGGGCCGGCGAGCGGCGCGACATTCTGATCGGCTCCCCCCTGCCCCACACGAACACCTCTTCCTCGCGCTTGGCCAGGCTGATGAGGGGGCGGTCACCAAGCCCCAGCGCCTCGAGTGCTTCGTGCGCTGCCGAGAGCTGCCCTTTCCCGCCGTCTATCACGATGAGATCAGGGAGAGGTTTCTCGTCGGCGAGCCGCCGTTGGAAGTACCTCGTGACGACCTCCCGCATGGAGGCGAAGTCGTCGGTCCCCTCCACGGTCTTTACGCGGAATTTGCGATACTCTGCGCGCCGCGCCCGCCCATGCTCGAACCATACGCAGGACCCCACCGTGTCCGTGCCCTGTGCGGTGGAGATGTCGAAGCACGCCATCGTGCGCGGCAGTTTCTGCAGGCCGAGCGCGCGCCCCAGATCGTACACGGGATCGCTGGCGCGGGTGCCGCCTTCGAGCGACGCAAGGCGAAGCTCTTCCAGGAGGTGTCGGGCATTCTGCTCCGCCAGCTCGACGAGCTCGCGCCGGGAGCCGCGCTGCGGGACGCGGACCCGTGTTCCACCCAGCGATTCCTCGAGGAGCTCCCTGTCCTCGAAATCGAACGGGACGAGCAGATCGCGCGCTCTTTCGCGCATGGGCACGTAGTTACCGGCGAGAAAGATGGATAGAACGGACGGGTCTTCCTCTCCCTCGATATTCTCGATGAAGCGATGCTCGCGGGCCAGGAGCTTGCCGCCGCGAACGCGCAGCAGGGTGACGCACGCGTCGTCCCCGTCGCGGGCGTAACCGATCACGTCGCGATCGCCTCCCTCGACCTCCAGCACGACGGTCGGCTCCTCCATTCGCTCGACATGCTGCAATGCGTCGCGGAGCTCCGCCGCCCGCTCGAAGTCCAGCGACTCCGCGGCGAGAGCCATGCGATCCCTGATGCGCCTGAGAACCTCGTCCGGCTTGCCGTCGAGAAACAGCAATACCTCGTCTATCATCGCGCGGTAGTCCTGCTGGCTCTGCGCCAGGATGCAGGGCGCCTTGCAGCGCTTGATGGCATAGTCGAGGCACGGCCGCTCAGGCATCTCGCGCGGCATGTCGTAGTTGCACGACCGCACCGTGAAGATGCGCTTTACGACGTTGAGCGCCCGGCGCATCGCGCCGACATCGGTGTACGGCCCGAAGTAGCGCGCGCCGTCATTCTGGAGCTGCCGCGTCACGTACACCCGCGGGAAGGCCTCCTGCACCGTAACCTTGATATAGGGGTATGACTTGTCGTCGCGCAACGCGATGTTGAATCGCGGCCGGTGCTCCTTGATGAGATTCGCCTCGAGAATCAGCGCGTGCGCCTCGGAAGGGACGACGATTGTCTCGAGATCGGTGATCTGATTGACGAGGTACCGGGTCTTGGGGCTTTCGCAGTGATCCTGGCCGAAGTAGCTCCGCACCCTGGAGCGGAGGCTTTTCGCCTTTCCGACGTACAGGATCTTCCCGTCACCCGCTTTCCAGAGATACACCCCTGGGCCGTCGGGCAGGTGAGGAAGCTTGGCGGCAACCGCGTCGGGAATCGTGCGCATCATCTAATAATACCCGGGCGCGCCAGCCAGCTGCTCTACGTGGCAGCGGGCAATGCTGGCGAGACCTGTGAGACCGGTGAGAATGCAACTGCTTTGGGTTCTGCTTGACACGTTCGAATCAGCCTGATCCCTTGCGAGCCTCACCGGCCAGTTCGACCCATTACGAATTCAACCGGCGACCGAGGAGGCGACCGGTCATCGCGACGGCTTCGCGGACGCCGAGCAGAGTCGCGATGACGAGATACGCGGCGCCGTAGGCGGCGAGAATCGCGATCGCGATCCATACCGTGTGCACCCCGCTCATCCCCAACTTGATTCCCCACGCGATCCCGGCGGCGGCGGCCGCAGCGATCCAGAGCTTCACCGTATGTGCCGGGGACAGCGTTGTGGGACCGATTCTGCGGGTCATCGCGCGTCTCAGAAGGAAGAACTCGACCCATCCGGCGATTCCCGCCGTCGCCGTGAGACCCGCCACGCCCAGCTTCGCGTCGAGTCCGAGCGCCGCGGGGAGGTAAAGCGCAGCGAGGTAGCCGAGCACGCTCGTCAGCGCCACGCGGATCACCGCGAAATACAACGGAGTCTTGGTGTCGCGGAGAGCGTAGAACGTGGACGAATACAGCCGGCCCCATGTGGACGCGAGCAAGCCGACAGTGGATCCGGCCAGCACTTGCCACACCCAGACGCTGTCGCTGCGGGTGAAGCGCCCCGACTCGAACAGCACTGCGGATAGGACATCGCCAAGAGCGAGGAAGGCCACCGCCGACGGGATGATGAAGAATGCGATTCGCTCCAGCCCGCCGTCGAGACGGCCGCGAAGATAGCTCGCCACCTCTTCCGGCGTCCCCACGGCGCTCGACATGACCGGAAGCTCCGACGCAGAAATAGCCATGCCGAAAAGACTTACAGGCAGCGTGTAAAGTACCTGCGCATACGCGAGAGTGGCGACCGACCCGGTGGGAAGCCAGCTCGCGATGAACGCATCCACGAATGCGCTGATCTGCACGACGCCGCGGCCGACGAACGCCGGCCCGAAGTTGCGGAACACATTCCGTGAGCTCTCGGCGCGCCAGTCGAAACCGATTCGCAGTCCCTTTGCCAGGCGCAGGACGAGTGGAAGCTGCACGCCGAACTGCAGCGCGCTTCCGACGACCGATGCCCATGCCAGTATCTCGGCCAGGCGGGGCTGCGGGGATCCGGCGCCGAAGCCGAGGAGCGCCGCGATCATCGCGACGTTCCACACGACTGGCGCGGTGTAGCTCACGAAGAAGCGACGATGGCTGTTGAGAATCCCCAGGCACCACGCTGAAAACACCAGCAGGCCGGCACCGGGAAAGAGAACCTGGGTGAGGCGGACGGTCAGATCGCGTTTTTCTCCCGTGAATCCCGGCGCTATCAGGCCGACGAGCAGCGGCGATAGAAGTACTCCAGCCAGAACGAGAATAGCGGCGACGAGAGCGAGTGCGCTCAGAACAGCGCCGGCAAGACGATTCGCGTCTTCGTCCCGCTTTCGCGCGATCAGACCTACGTATTCGGGGATGAAGGAAGCCGACAACACGCCTTCCCCGAATAGATTCTGCAGCAGATTCGGGATCCTGAAGGCCACGTTGAATGCGTCGGCGGCCAGCGAAGTGCTGAAGTAGTGAGCGAAGATTTTCTGTCGAACGAGTCCCGCGACGCGACTGAGGAGAATTCCAGCGCCGACGAAGAACGCCGCGCCGCGCGACCGATCGGAGCTCACGCGAGTCTGGCGGCGTGCGCCCGTGCTTCGCGCATCACCGACGCGAAGAGCTCGTCGCCGTGTCTCGCCAGCAGCGGTACGATATTGAGCGCGCGCTCCTGCGGCGTTCCGAGAGGAAACAGTGCACCACGGGCAATCGCGGCGTCGCGCAGGGCTTCGTTCCCTTTTCGCTTCACGCTCGCAGCAAACCGGCGCTCGAGTCTCTCGATTCTGTGCAGTACCCCGCGGCGCAGCCCTTCCAGCACACTCGGCGCGACGAGGTCCGCGCCCTCCGCACGAGTCAGCTCCTCGACCGATTGATCCACTGACTGCTCGAGCTGCCGAATGCGCGCAACGAGACCGGGAGGCAGCGACTCTTTCGCGATCCGGGATTCGACGGCGTGAGGATCGCGGAAGTCATCCACAGCCAGCGAATATCGCTCGAGTATCCTTTCGATTCGCGGCTCGACAACGAGTCCGGACCACCTCGGCAGGACGAGCGGAGGAGGAACTTCCAATGCCCTGGCGACGGCAGTCACCTGAGCGAAATACGCGATCTCGGCCGGCCCGCCGATATACCCGACCGTTGGAAGAATCGATCGCTCGACGATCGGCCGGAGCAGAACGTTCGGACCGAATGTGCCCGGCTTGCCGTGCTCGAGCGCACTCTCTATCTCACGCATCCTGATCCTGTCGCGCTTTCCGGACACGCCGGCGAATACGAGAGTGCGTCCCTTCACCAGCTTGACCTGAGCCGAATGCCCTGCCGCCTTGAGAGCACGCGCGCGCTCGGTAAGCGCGCCCTCGATTTGCTCGGCGCTCGATACGGCGCGCCGGAGCAGCGGAAACGCCGCCTCGCGCACCGCCGGATGTGAGGCGTCGAGAACCGCCACTCCGAGCGGCTCCAGAACCGCGCGCAGCAGCTCGACGTACGCGCTGCCGATCGTATGCTCCGGTGTGTATGCGCGCCGCACCACCTCCAGGATTCCCGGGTTCGGCGCCGAGCCTGCCGCTGCGGCAAGTCGCGCAAGCTCGCGACTGACGTCGCCGAGTGGCATATCCGACAGCGCTGCGCCGACCGGACCGTGCGCGCTCATCTCGATGCGCTCGGCTCCTTCGGCGCCGGTCACGACTGTGGACGCCGATTCGGCAAAATCCGAGTCGTCGGTAGCGGCCCAGAAAATGGGAACCGCCGGTAGGCCGGTCTGCTCCTCCAGGCGATCCGCAAGCGCGACGGCGCTCAGCGCTTTCCACCATGTGTAGAGCGGTCCTCCAAACAGTCCCGGTTGCTGGCCCGCCGTCACGGCGATGCCGGACCGGGCCGCGCTCTGGAGTCGCTCCGCCGCCTTGCCTGTCGCACCAAATGCGGGGCCCAGGGCGGACAGCCAGTCCGGCATGATCAGCGACTGCCGGACGAGGTCAGCACGCTCCTTCCATTCCGCGGGAGAAGCCGGGCGCTTCACGAACCAATCCGGGTCGGCGGTGCCGTCTATCGCCATGCGAGCCAGCGGCGATCCGACGATCGGCGTGCTGATGATGCGAGTACTCAACGCAGTGTCCCGAACAGAATCACTCGTGGCGATTCCGGTGTCAGCGGGCTGGCGTCGTAGTTTCCATAGGCGGTCGTGACGTCGAATCCGGCCGAATCGAGAAGCCGCCGCAGATCGTCGGGACCGAGCAGGCGAACGCGCTCCGTGAATATCTTGTCACTCCCTCGGATAGAGATGCGTTTCACGACGAACCTGCCATCATCCGAGATCTCGCGGCGCTGTTCGACAACACGCCCGCCGATTTCCCGCTCATCGTACGGCACCAGCGACTGGCGAATCCGGGTAGCATTGAGAAAGTCAATCACGAAGGTACCGCCGTGTGAAGTGACGCGCGCAACCTCCCGTACCACGCGGAGATGACTCTCGTCGTCCTGAAAGTACCCGAAGCTGGTGAAGAGATTCACCACCAGACCAAACGCCGCATTCCGGAATGGAAGCACGCGCATGTCGCCGCGTACAAGCGCGGTGGTAGCGCTCTCCCGGCGGGCAAGGCGGAGAAGAACTTCCGACAGATCCAGACCAGTGGTCCACCAGCGCTTCGCGAGAACGCGCGAATGGCGACCAGCGCCGCATGCGAGATCGAGCACGCGGGAAACCGTCACATTCCCGACCGTCCGCTCGACAAGGTCCACGGCACGCTCGGCCTCGGTTTCGTTGCGGTGCGGGTACAGCGCAACGTACTCCTCGCCGAACCAGGATTCGAACCATTCCCGCGTCACTTGTGGTACGGCTCACCGCGCACGATCGAGCCGGCCCGGTACAGCTGCTCCGCGAGGACGAGCCTTGCCAGATCATGCGACAGCGTCCACGGAGCGAGCGAGAGCTTCATCGAGGAGCGACGAAGGATTTCACCTGAAAGCCCATGGGCGCCGCCAATGACGAAAGCAGTGTCCCGGTCGCTTTCGCGCTCGCGCTGAAGCCACGCAGCGAACTCCTCCGACGTGAAGGACTTTCCGCCCGGATGACAAGCGACGATACGTGCCGCGCCAACTTTCGCGGCGAGCCGGTCCCCTTCCCGGTCGCGGACGATTTGCGGAGCGAGACTCGACGCCCGCTCTTCACGCACCTCATGAACGTCGAGCGGCCAGTACCGCGCCGCCCGAGTCTCGTAGTCATTGATCGCCGCCGCAAGCGCCGCATTCCGCGGTTTGCCGACGGCGGCGACGACAACGCGCATCAGGCGTAGATGCCACGGAGCCGGTGAACGGCGGCGACACGGCTGATCGCGAGCATGTATGCCGCTGTCCGCATGTTCACCTTGTGCTGCTTGGCCAGCGTGAGCACGTCCTGGAAGCTATTGACCATGATGTCACGCAGCCGGTCGTTCACGAGCTGCTCCGTCCAGAAATATCCGCCGCGATCCTGGACCCATTCGAAATAGGAGACAGTGACGCCGCCCGCATTCGCGAGGATGTCGGGGATGACGAACACCCCGTTCTCCTCGAGGATCGAGTCGGCGGCGGCCGTCGTGGGACCGTTGGCTCCCTCGCAGATGATTCGGGCGCGGATCTGGCCCGCGTTCTTGGTCGTAATGACGTTTTCCAGAGCTGCCGGCACGAGCACATCCACGTCGAGCGTCAGTAGATCGGCGCCGCTGATCACTTCGCCCTTCGGGTAGCCGTCGAGTGAGCGATGCTTCTCCGCGTACGCCACCGCATCGTCCACATCGATCCCGTTGCGGTCATATATGGCGACTGAGCGATCGCCGATCGCGACGACCTTGCATCCCTCGCGGTGCAGGAGCTGTGCGGTAATGGATCCGACGTTGCCAAAGCCCTGCACGGCGACCGTGGTGCCGGCGACAGGCATGCCGAGGTGCGCGAGCGCCTCCTTCGTCACGATCATGCAGCCGCGTCCGGTCGCCTCCCGCCTTCCCAGTGATCCGCCCATTTCGACTGGCTTTCCAGTCACGACGGCCGTCGTCGTGTGTCCGACGTGCATCGAGTACGTGTCCATGATCCACGCCATCACACGCTCGTTCGTGTTCACGTCAGGAGCCGGGACATCGGAATCGGGGCCGAGAGTCTGGATGATCCCCGCGGTGTACCGCCTGGTGAGACGCTCGAGCTCTGTCGCGCTCATCGAGTGCGGATCGCAGACGACGCCCCCCTTCGATCCGCCGAACGGGATGTTGACGACGGCGCACTTCCACGTCATCCACGCGGCGAGGGCCTTCACCTCTTCGAGCGTGACCTGCATGTCGAATCGGATGCCGCCCTTCGCGGGGCCCCGCGACGTGTTGTAGAGCACCCTGTAGCCCGTGTACACCTCCACCTCACCGTTGTCCTTCATCACCGGTATGGAGATGATGATCTGCTTTTCGGGGTGCCTGAGAACCTTGTACAATCCTGGCTCGAGATCGAGGAGCTCGGCGGCCCTGTCGAAGCGAAGCATCATCGCCTCGAATGGATTCTCCTCGTTGAGAAACGTGTCCTTGTCCGGTTTTACAATCGAGTTCGTCGAGAGTCGAAGATCAGTGGCCATTTGGATGTATGTCGGGCGCGCAAACGCGCCGGAAAATCGCTTCAGTTGACGTCGATGCGCCCTCGCAGGCGCATCAGCAGCCGGTCGATAGCGGACCCCCCGCTCTCGATCCCGACTGCCAGGGAAACATACCATAAAGCCGTGTTCCCGGCAGGCCACAACGGCCCCAGTTTGACGGCGTCCTTGAGAGTGCAAATGACGTAATCGCAGGTCGCGGCTGTCTCGAGAATTGTGGCGACGTCGTCACGCGTGAACGCGTGGTGATCAGGAAAAGATCGGCCGTCCACGCGGGCCCCGAGCGACTCGAGCTGGACGAAGAATGCCGCCGGATTTCCGACCGCCGCCACGGCAAGAACGCGCTTCCCCGCGAGTGTTTCGGCGGCCTTGCTGGCACCGGCGGGCGATTCACGCACGATCTGCCCGAGAGTCAGCTTTGCGACCGCGACCGTTGCACCGCCCGCAACATCGCGCACGGCCCGCTCCACCTGAGCGACGCGCGCCTCCGACGCCGCCTTGTGCGTGATCACAACAATGGAAGCCCGCGAAAGACCTGAGAGCGGCTCGCGATACGGCCCCGCCGGCAGAAGGTGATGCCGCCCATTCCAGTCGTCGGCGCTGACCAGCACGATGTCGAGGTCGCGTGCAGTGCGACGATGTTGAAACGCATCGTCGAGAATGGCGACATTGGCACCGCGCGCAGCGGCTTGGGTGATTCCAGCGCTTCTGTCGGCGCCGACGACAACCGGAATACCCGGGTTCAACCGGGCGTGCACGAGCGGCTCGTCGTCGCCATAACCCCTGAGCACGATGGCCGGTGCAAATCCCATCGCTGCCAGGCGTGCGGCAAGCCATGCGCTCACCGGCGTCTTCCCCGTCCCGCCGACCGTGAGGTTGCCAACACTCACCACGGCGATGTCCGACGTACGCGCGGGAAGAAGGCCGCGATCGTAAAGCTCGCCGCGCAAAGCGACTGCTCCGCGGTACACGCCTTCCAAAGGCAGCAGTGCTGCGCGGGCAAGCCGGCCGGCAATCGTATCGCCGTGCCACACCCGCTCGATCAGGCGCACGCCTGCCGTCCGGCGTCGTCCATCAGCTTTTCGAGCCGCGGCGCCTCCGCTGCAGCTTCGCGGGGAGTCGCTGCTTCCACGCGAGTGGGCGGCCCATACGCAACGGTAATCCGCGCGAACGGCTTTGGTACGATGAAGCCGTCCCAGGTTGACAATCTCCAGAAGCGATTCACGTGAGCCACGATCGGCAGAATCGGAGCTCCGGCGCGGTTCGCGGCGACGGCTGCGCCCGGAGCGAATTTATGGCGTGGACCGCGGGGGCCGTCGGGAGTGATCGCGGCGTCGTTGCCTCCGCGGAGCGTGCGCACGAGGCCGATGAGTGCCCGCCCTGCTCCGCGGGATGTCGAGCCGCGAATCAGCGCGTATCCCATCCACCCTAGTATGCGCGCGATAATCTCGCCATCCTTGTGCTCGCTCACAAGCACCGCCACCCCTTGATCGCGGTGATGCCAGAGCAGCGGCAACATCTCGCCGTGCCAGAGGGTGAACAGCACCGGCGTTTTCTCGGCCCGGAGTTTCAGCAGCGCATCTTCGCCGACAGTTCGGTACCGCCACGTGGAAGCCAGTGCGCGAATCACGGTCCCGCCGGCAAACAGCGAAATGCGCGTGCCCAACGGAAGCTCCGCCGTCCCGCGTGAATCCTTCATCGGGCGAGATCGCTCGCCATCGTCGCGACCCGCTTCGCCGCTCCTGGCTTGCCGAGCTTCGCGCGAACTTCGGCCAGCCCGTCGAGAACACGTGTGCGCTCGGGATCCGACGGATCCATCAGACGCTGCAGCTCGACCGAAACCGTCCGCGGAACGATCGCGTCCTGTACGAACTCACGGGCGACTTCGCGTCCGGCGACGACGTTTACGAGACCGATGTGCAGAATCGTCACCATCATTCGCGCGATGAAATACGAGATCGGGCTGGTGCGGTATGCGACGACGAGCGGGCAGTCTGCGATCGCCGCCTCGAGAGTCGTCGTTCCACTCTTGCACAGCGCGGCATCAGCTGCACGCAACACCGTGAATGACGCAGAGTGAACGAGGCGGAAGGGACATCGCGCCGGATCGAGAGAGATCGCCGGCGCGACGCTGACGACCACCTGGAGGCCGGGAACGTGCCGCTCTGTTTCTCGCGCCGTCTCAACAAAATCGTCTATGTGGCGGTCGATCTCCTGCTGCCGGCTGCCGGGAAAAAGCGCGAGCACAGGGGCGGAGTCGGGCAGGCCGAGGGTTGCGCGGGCAGTGCGCTTGTCGGGCAGATCGCCGGCGCGGTCGAGCAGCGGATGGCCGACGAAGGTTGCATCGATGCCGTGCCCGCGCAGAAGGTTTTCCTCGAACGGAAGTATCACCGCCGCCTTCGTGACGATGCGCGCGAGCTTCGGAATGCGCCCTTCGCCCCACGCCCATACCTGCGGTGTCACGTAGTACAGGACCGGCACCCCTGCTTCGGCTGCGGCCGCCGCAGCCTTCATGTTGAATCCCGGGTAGTCTATCACGACGAGCAGCTTGACATTGCCAGACGCGATCCGCTTCCGGATCCGCTGCAGCAGCTCCCAGTGCCGGGGAACGTGCCTGATGATTTCGATGAAACCCATCACGCCGGTATCGTAGCGCTCGAAGAGCGCGACGCCGGCACGCTCCATGAGAGGTCCGCCAAAGCCGGTCAGCTCGAGGTCGGGACGAAGACGCCTGAGCTCCTCCGCTACTCCCGCAGCGTGGAGATCGCCGGATGCTTCTCCGGCGATGAATACAACCTCAGGCACGACTGGTGGCCGCTACTCCGGTGAGAGCGGGGCGCGTGCGCTCAATCTCGGCGACTATGCGGAGTGCCACCGCAAGCGCGCGCCTGCCGTCCTCCCCCGTCACCACGACGGGGGCTTCGCCACGGAGAGCGGCGACGAAGCTGTCGAACTCGAGCCGCAGCGGCTCGCCTTCGGGCGCGGTCAGCGAGATACGGTCCACGAAGTCAGTGATGCTGACCGGCCCTGCGGGAGGGCGCGTGGGATCCATCTTCTCCTTCAGCCGGAAGAAGTCACCAGTGCCCGATCCAAGGTCGAGGGAGAGGTATCCGCTCTCCTGGAAGATCCGGATCTTCCGCACCCTGTCACGCGAGATACGGCTCGACGTGATGTTCGCGACCGCGCCGGACGAGAACGTCACGCGCGCATTGGCGATGTCGAGCATGGGCGTGAGAACCGGAACACCCACGGCGGAAATCTCCTCGGCGGTGTCCCCGACGAGTGTCAGCACGAGATCTATGTCGTGAATCATCAGGTCGAGCACGACGGCGACGTCGGAACCGCGAAGGCTGAACAGCGCGAGGCGCTCGCTTTCGATGAATCGCGGACGGGACACGTACGGCAGCGCGGCGCGCACCGCCTGGTTAAACCGCTCCACGTGGCCGATCTGGACGATGCAGCCATTTCGATGAGCGATCTCGAGCAGCTCGTCAGCCTGTTCCAGCGTCGCGGTTATCGGCTTTTCGATGAAGACGTGCTTTCCGGCTTCGAGCGCGGCTCGCGCAACTGTGTAGTGTGCGGGAGTCGGAACGACAATCGTCACCGCGTCCACGTCAGCGAGAAGGCTCGCCTCGTCCGTATACCGGCGCACACCGAGCTGGGTGGCAACCTCGCTCGCCCGCTCATCCCGTGCCTCCACGAAGCCGGCCAATGCCACCGACTCCATGTCGCGGAGAATGCGAACGTGATGAAAGCCGAGGCTGCCGGCGCCGATGACGCCAATCCGCGCGGGAGCCGTCAGATGACTACGCCCCGCTCGCTCTCCTCGACGAATCGCATCAGCTCCTCGACCTCCGGGAATCTCTCGAGATCCGACTCGGCACGCTGCATTGCCTGCGTGAGATTGAGGTCGGACCGGAAGAAGAGACGGTACGCGCGCTTCAGCTCGAGCACGACTTCCTCGGAGAATCCGTTGCGCTGCAGACCCACGCTGTTGAGGCCATACAGTTTCACCGGATTCCCCACCGCCTTGAGGAACGGTGGAATGTCCTTCGACACGCGCGAGCAGCCTCCGATGAAGCTGTGGCGGCCGATGCGCACGAACTGGTGGACGGCGGACAATCCCGATATCGCCGCCTTGTCTTCGACGATCACATGACCGGCGAGCTGCACGCCGTTGGCGATGACCACGCCGTTACCGATGTGGCAGTCGTGCGCAAGATGCACGTATGACATCAGCAGGCAATTGCTTCCCACGGTAGTCTTGAACGACTGCGACGTGCCGCGATTGATCGTCGAATACTCGCGGATCACCGTGTGGTCGCCGACTTCGACCGTCGTCTCCTCGCCGGCGTATTTGAGATCCTGCGGCGGACCGCCGAGGATGCTCCCGATGCCGACCTTGACGCCGGTACCCAGCTTCACGTCGCGCTCGAGTGTCGCGCGCGGATGGATCTGACAGTCGTCCCCTACCTCGCAGCCGTCGCCGATGATCGCGAATGGACCCACCTCGACGCGCTCGCCGAGCTTCGCTCGCGACGATATGATCGCGGTGGGATGTACACCGCTGCACTTCACTTGTCGCGAACCATCGCCGCCATGTCCGCTTCGGCCACCACTTCGCCGTCCACCTTCGCCACGCCGCGCATCTTGCAGACCTTGCCGCGGATCTGCACGACGACGAGCTCGAAGAGGAGCTGGTCTCCCGGCCTCACGGGCTTCCGGAACTTGACGTTGTCGAGCGACATGAAGTAGGCGACTTTCGAATCCGATTGATTCTCGCCCAAGCCCATGAGGAGAACGCCTCCGACCTGCGCCATCGCCTCGATGATGAGAACGCCGGGCATGATCGGATGCCCGGGAAAATGGCCCTGAAAGAACGGCTCGTTGATGGTCACGTTCTTGAGCCCGACGATCCTCTTGTTCTCCTCGATCTCGAGTATCCTGTCCACGAGAAGGAACGGATACCGGTGCGCGAGAACCTTCATGATGTCTTCGATTCCGTACACCATGCCTCTCCCGGCTGCTGTCCTGTTCGCTACGGGCGAGGAGCCATTCCCCGCCTGTACTTTTCCTGCCCGCATCAGCTCGCGGACCAGTGTCACCGTGCCACGGTGGCTTGGCCGCACGGCCACGATCCGCGCCTGGACGCGGGCGCCTGCCAACGCCAGATCCCCAACGCAGTCCATCGCCTTGTGCCTGACGAATTCATCCGTCCAGCGCAGCGGCCCGCTCACGACTTCCGCGTCGTCCAGAACGACAGCATTCTCCAGCGACGCCCCCTTGATCAACCCACGCGCTCGCAGCCACTCGACCTCGCGCACGAATCCGAACGTGCGTGCCGGTGCCAGCTCCTTCGCGAACGATTCACAGGTCACGAGAAGACGGGTGGACTGCCTGCCGATACGCGGGTGCGGAAATTCTATCGTGACGTCGAGCTCAAGCCCGCTCGACGGATACGCTTCGTAGACCGACTCGCCGTCAATGATGCGCACGGGCTCGGTCAGCACCAGAATTTCCGGTTGGCCGTCCAGAGCCGCAAGTCCCGCGCTCTTGAGCGCGTCGAAAAACGGGCTGGCGCTGCCGTCGAGGATCGGTGGCTCGGGTCCATCCATCTCGATGAGAATGTCATCTATCCCGAGCGCGGCGACGGCGGCCAGCACATGCTCGACGGTGTGGACGGTGTTCGTCCCGCTTCCCAGCTGCGTCTGCCGCTCGGTCTCGCTCACCTGGTCAACCGTCGCGCGAATCGGCGCGGAACCGGGGAGATCCACCCTCAGCAGCGAGATTCCCTGTCCCGATGTCGCAGGACGGAATGTCAGGCGGCACGCCTTTCCGAGGTGCAGGCCGGTTCCTTCCAGCGTCACCGGCTTCGCAACTGTCGTACGGCTCATCCCGGGTCCCGCTCTTCCTGCTCGAGGATCCGCTCGATGCGCTTCATCATGCCGGCAATCCTGAACAGTGCCCCCGTTGCACGCAACGACTCACGATGCGGCCGCGCCGGATAGCCGGACCACACCTCACCTGCGGGCACGTTGCCGAACACGCCCGATTGCCCACCGATCCGCGCACCGGCTCCGATAGTGATGTGACCGCCGAGCCCGGCCTGCCCCGCGAGAACGACTCCGTCTCCGATCTGCGCCGAGCCCGAGATTCCCACCTGAGCCATTATCAGGCAAAGCTCGCCGACGCGGACGTTGTGTCCGATCTGCACGAGGTTGTCTATCCGCGTGCCGCACCCGATTACCGTGTCGTCGATGCTGCCGCGATCCACGGTCGTGTTGGCGCCAATCTCCACGTCGGAGCCGATGATACATCGGCCGACATGCGGGATCTTGCGATGCTCGCCTCCGGTAAAAACGTAGCCGAAGCCGTCGGAGCCGATACGGACGCCGGAATGAAGCACGACGCGGTCGCCCAGCTCAGCTCCCGAATAGAGAGTGACGTGTGGGAACAGCCGTGATGCGGATCCGACGGACACACCGTCTCCGACGACGCAGTGTGATCCGATCCACGCGCCATCACCGATCGTCGCTCCGTCACCGATTACCGCATACGCATCGAGAGTGACACCGGTGCCGATACGAGCGCCGCTCCCGATGCGCGCGGTGGGATGCACGCGAGGCGTCCGCTCCTCACTGGGATACAGCCGGGGGAGAAGCTCGAGCATGGCTGCCTGGGGCTTCTGAACGATTATGCGGGACGGTATATCACCGGGCGATCCGGCAAGCTCCGGCGTCACGAGAATTACGCCGGCCGACGACGACGCCAGTGCAGGCGCGTAACGCGCGTCTCCGAGAAAGCTGAGCTGATTCCGCGCCGCCCTTCCAAGAGGCGCGACGCTGTCTACCTGTGTCTTCGGCTCGCCTTTCAGCTCGCCATGCACGATGTCCGCAATGGCCGCAGCGGTGAGAGTACGCACACGCTCACCGCTGACAGGACCGGATCCGGAATGTGCAGGTGTCAACGCTTGGGCGCGGTGACTCCAGCCGGCTTAGGCGTGACGGCACCCGTGGCTGCAGGCTTCGGCGCAGGCGCTGCCTTCACGCGCGCAAGGACCTTCTGCGTGAGGTCGAGATTCTTGTCGGCGGCGACAATGACGCTGGTCTGCGACGCGACGTCGAAGATCATCGCATAGCCATCCTCGGCGCGGATCTGCTCGATGACCTTCTGCAGATTCTCCATGATCGGCCGGATGAGCTCGGCCTGGCGCGTCTGCATCTGCTGATCGAGCTGGCGGGCGCGGTTCTGGTAATCCGCTTCCTTGTTCTGGATCACCTTGGCCCGCGAAATGCGCGTCGCGCTGTCGAGGCGTGCGGACTCCTTGTCGAAGTTCGCGGCCATCGTCTGGAGCGAGTCGCTCATCCGCTGAAGCTGCGCCTGATAAGCCGTGACCTCTCCCTTGAAGCGAGTCTCCGCTTCAGCGCGACCGGGCGCCTCGGCGAGGATCGCCGCCGAGTTGATGAAGGCTATCTTCGGTGCCGCCTGGGCCGATGCCGTTCCGGCCGCTGCTGCACCAACAATGAGTGCGAGCGAAGCCGCACGAATCAAACCACCCATGAATACTCCAGTGTTAGAAGAACTGTCCAAGTTTGAAATGAAATTTCCAGCCAGGCGCCGGACGGCCGGTCGCATCCAGTCGGTCCAGACCATACCCTAGATCAATACCGATTGGTCCGAGCGGGCTGACGATCGCCGCACCGAATCCGAAAGAACGAAACAACCGCGTGGGATCGAACTGGCGCGGGCGGTCCCACACGTTGCCGCCCTCGAAGAATGTATTCAGATACAGCGCCTGATTCACGCGAAGGCCGAACTCGCCGGTTCCGGTGAAAAAGGCGTTACCGAACGACTGACGCTGTACTCCGCCGCCGCCTTCCGCGAACTGGTTGAATCCGGAAGGCGTGATCGAGAACTCCTCATAGCCGCGCAGCTGCTCGCCGTATTGAGTGCCGCCGAGAGCGAACGACTGGCTATAGAAGAACGGGCCAGGATCACCGAACAGCGCACCGGCGCGGGCGGTCAGTCCGAGCACGAACGTCATCGGGGCCGAGCCCAGCGCGGCGACGCCGATGCCGCCAATGGGCGCGTAACCCTTGAGCTCGGTGGTGTACCGCTGGAACGACGCCGTGCCTCCAAGCGGCCCTCCGTTGAACTGCGCGTTGAACGTCTGCGATCCGCCCTCTGCCGCGAACGGCAGACCCAGCCGCGTATCGTGCGACGCGGTGAATCCGACAGTGGAACGGAAGCAGTTGTCACAACGGTTGTCCACCGTGCTCAACAATCCTTCTCCGCCGTACGACACGCCCTCGCCACCATAAGACACAAGGATGCGGCTATAAAGCGAATTGGGCACCGGGAAACCGACCTGCACCTGCGCGCCGGTGCGGACCGTGCGGCCAAGATCGGCGATCGTGTACCGCGACGCCGTATGATACGCTGTCAGGCTGCCCGAGATCCGCGTCTGATTGATGTTGGGATCCGTGTACGTCGTGTTGAAGTCATTGATGTAGCGGCCGAACTGGTACTGAAGCTGCGCGCGCTTGCAGCGACCGAGCAGGTTGGGCTGGTCGAGCCCGACGAAACCGCCGATACCCGTTCCCTGGCCAGTGGAGGCTCCAAAGTTCACGTTACCTGTACGCTTCTCTTTCACGCGGAAGATGATGTCCACGTCTCCCTGGTCTCCGACCGGACGGGTCTCCGGCGCCGGCATCGGCGACTCGAAGAAATTCAGGTTGGAGATGTTCTGATAGCTGCGCAGCAGATAGTTGCGGTTGAACACCTGCCCCGGCGCAAGAACCACCTGCTCGCGAATGCACGACTCGTAGGTGAAGTCGTTGCCCTCGATGTCAATGCGATTCACGATGGCGGGGCTCGCCTCGTCTATCTCCCAGCGGAGATTGACGACGCGGACGGAATCGCCTCCCGGCTGACGCTCGACGACGGGCCGGATGCGCGCATAGATGTAGCCTTCGTCATTGTAGGCGTCGCGAAGCTTCTGCTCCGCCGCCTCCCACTTGCCGGCGTCGAACGTGTTGGCCGGATTGTGATACGTTCTGCGGATGATTCCCGCCGCTCGCTGGGTCAGCGTCTGCGCGTCCCCCGCGAACGGATAGTACTGCTGGATCTCGGCGCTCGAGAAGCGTTTGTTGCCGAGCACCTCGAACGTTCCGATCCTGTATCGCGGTCCCTCGCTCACTTCGAGGTCAATCACCGCCTTGCCCGCCTCGCGATCGATGATCAACGAATCGCTGAGTATGCGGAAGTCTATGAAGCCGCGGCTCGAGTAAAGCTGCGGAATGCGCTCGGCGAGATCGGTAGCGTACTTCGAGTCGTCGAATTCCCCCTTCCGGAACCAGAAGAATCCTTCCGGCTTCGACTGCATCGCCGCGGCGATATCGGCCGCCGAAACGCCACGGTTGCCAGTCACGCTGAGCCCGGAAACAGCGAGACGCCTGCCCTCCTCGACCGTGAACGCAATGCGGACATTGCTGTCGGACTCGCGAACGGTGTCCACGTGGACGCGCGCCAGATAGTAACCCTTCGACTCGTACAGCGAATCCGCGCGCTCGACGGCGAGCGCGAGCGCGGAAGGATCGAGCGGCTTGCCAGTAACAAGCGTCAGCCGATCGCGAACATCCTTTGCCGAGACTCGCTCGGCGCCCTTCACCGTGTACGCGCGAAGTACCGGCCGCTCGCGCACGCTGATCGTGAGCGTGGTGCGGGGCGTCACCGGCGGAACGGAGCAGAGAACCTGGATGTCCTCGAACTGGCTGGTGGCGAAAAGTGCCTTGATGGCACGCTGGACGTCGCGGTAATTGAGCGTCGTGCGCGCGGAAATGCCCGCACCCGAGCGGACCGTCGCGTCGGTCACCCGCGAGTTGCCGGTAACGACGATCGTGTCAGGGGTCGTGCAGGCTCCGGGGGCGTTGTCCTGGGCCAAAACGGGAGACCCTGCCGCCATCAGAGCCAGCAGGGTGACAACATGCTTTTGCATCGTTGAAATATACACGTATCGGGATTGTAGGGTCCTGCTGCGCCGCGCACTTCCCGATTAGACAACGGGACCGCGAAAGACGTTGCCAGGCAACTCTCTCGCGGCCCCGGAACCCGGCCAGGCCGGGTCTACTGCGCCTGCGTCGTGCTCGTCAGGACGCGAAAATCCAGCTTCTCCCCGTCGCTCGAGATGTCCACCTCGACCTCGTCGCCCTTGGCGAACTCGCCAAGCAGGATCTTCTCGGAAAGCGGATCCTCGATGTAACGCTGGATCGCTCTCTTCAGCGGGCGCGCGCCGAATTTCTCGTCGTACCCCTGCTTCACGAGGAACCTCGCCCCCGGCTCGGTGAGCTTGAGCGTGAGTTCCTCGTCGCTGAGACGCTTCTGGACTGCCTGCATCAGGATGCCCACGATCTGTCCGATGTGCTCCTCCGACAGCGGATGGAACACGATCACCTCGTCGAGGCGATTCAGGAACTCGGGATTGAAGACGTGCGTCATCTCCTCCTTCACCTTCTCGGCGATCCGCTCGAAGCTGCTGCGGCCGTCGGGGGTGGCGAAGCCCATGTTCCGTCCCTTCGTGATGTCACGCGCGCCGACGTTCGACGTCATGATCACCACGGTGTTCTTGAAGTCGATCACTCTGCCGTAGTTGTCGGTGAGGTGGCCTTCATCGAGCACCTGGAGCAGGATGTTGAAGACGTCGGGGTGCGCCTTCTCGATCTCGTCGAGCAGCACTACGCTGTACGGCTTGCGCCGCACCGCCTTGGTGAGCGTGCCCGAATCCTCGTAGCCGACGTAGCCCGGAGGCGCGCCGATGAGGCGGGACACGGAGAATTTCTCCATGTACTCGCTCATGTCCACGCGGATGAGCGCGGCGGGATCGGCGAAAAGGAACTTGGCCAGCGCCCGGGCGAGCTCTGTCTTTCCGACGCCAGTTGGCCCGGAGAAGATGAACGAGCCGATGGGACGGTTCGGATCCTTGAGACCAGCCCTGCTGCGGCGGATGGAGCGCGACAGTGCCTTGATCGCCTCATCCTGGGCGACGACCGACGCGTGCAGCTCATCTTCCATGCGGAGCAGGCGTGCCGTCTCCGCTTCCTGCAGGCGCATGACCGGAATGCCCGTCCACCGGCTGACGATGAACGAGACTTCTTGCTCGCCGAGCACGGGCCGATGCGACTGGCGGTGCTTCTCCCAGTCCTCGTGCTTCCGCCTGATGTCGCCCTGCAGCTCACGCTCCTTGTCGCGCAGAGACGCCGCGCGCTCGAAGTTCTGGTCGCGAACCGCGGATTCCTTTTCCGTGTTCACGCCCTCGAGCTGCGTCTTGAGCGCGGCGACTTCCGGCGATGGCGCCTGCGTCGCGAGACGGGCGCGTGCGCCGGCCTCGTCTATCACGTCGATCGCCTTGTCCGGAAGGAACCGGTCGGTGATGTAGCGCTCCGACATCTTCGCCGCTGCCTGCAGCGTCGTGTCGGGAATCGTCACCTTGTGGTGCTCCTCGTATTTCCCGCGAAGACCCTTCAGGATCTCGACTGTCTCGTCTACCGAAGGCGGCTCGACGATGACAGTCTGGAAGCGCCGCTCGAGAGCACCGTCCTTCTCGATGTACTTGCGGTACTCATTCAGCGTGGACGCACCGACGCACTGGAGCTCGCCACGCGCGAGCGCCGGCTTGAGCATGTTGCTGGCGTCGATCGCGCCTTCGGCGGCACCGGCTCCGACGAGCGTGTGCAGCTCGTCTATGAACAGGATGACGTTCTTGTTCTGGGCGATCTCGTTCATCACCGCCTTGAGCCGCTCCTCGAACTGGCCGCGATACTTCGTTCCGGCGATGACGGCCGCCATGTCGAGCGACAGGACGCGGTGCTCGCGAAGGCTGTCAGGGCATTCGTCATTGGCGATGAGCTGGGCGAGGCCTTCGACGATCGCCGTCTTGCCAACCCCGGGCTCACCGATGAGCACGGGATTGTTCTTCTTGCGGCGCGTGAGAATCTCCATCACGCGCTCGATCTCCTTCGCGCGGCCGATCGTTGGATCGAGCTGCGACTCCGCGGCGAGCTGAGTGAGGTCGCGGCAGAAGTGATCGAGCGCGGGCGTCTTCGATTTCTTCTCGCCCTTGCCGGCGGAAGCAGGCGCGGCCGAAGATCCGCCAGCAGGGGCTGCGGCCGTGCCACTCTGCGGCATGTCGGTGCCGAGCAGGCGCAGCGTCTCGGCGCGCGCGGCGTCGAGATTGATGCCGGCGTCCGTCAGGACCTGAGCGGCAATTCCCTTCTCCTCTCTCAGGAGGCCAAGAAGCAGATGCTCCGTCCCGACATAGTTGTGAGTCAGGTCGCGGGCCTCGGCCATCGCGAGCTCGAGAACTTTCTTCGCTCTGGACGTATACGGGAGATCGGGACCGGTGGCGGCGGCCGCCTTGCCCTTCTTGACTGTGTCCTCGATTTTCTGCTGGATCTCGTCGAGGTCCACGCTGAGGTTCTGGAGAACTGCAGCGGCGACTCCCTCTCCCTCGCGTATCAGTCCGAGCAGGATATGCTCCGTGCCGACGTATTCGTGACGAAGCCGCTCGGCTTCCTCTCGCGCCATCGCGAGAACCTTTCGAACACGTTCGGTGAAGTTGTAGCCGTTCATCGTGTAGACCCCGTATCATCAGCGAGAATTCGCCGCACGTACTTCGCGCGCGCGAGATTCTCTTCGCTCGTCGTCAGCTGGCGACCTTCGGCATGCGCCAAATGTGCCGACTGACTGAATATCAGGAGCTTGTTGAGGGTATATACACTCAGATCGGTAATCAGTTTCAGACCAACCGCGAGACGAACGCTGCTGAGATAGCTCATCACCTCGTCGAAAGTGAGGCTTCTCGCGTAACGAAGCGTTCCGTACGCTCGCCAGAGCTTGTCTTCGATAATATAACCGGCATCCCGAAGCAATACCTTTCTTGCTTCTTCCTCGCGCTCGATGACGTGGGTTACCACTCGCGTCAGGTAATCCAGCAGCTCCCCTTCGCTGCGTCCGAGCGTCGTCTGGTTCGAGATCTGGAAGAAATTCCCGACGACTTCGCTTCCCTCTCCGTACAATCCCCTGTACGTGAGCCCCACCTGCTGAAGGCCGGCAAGAACCTTTGCGATCTCCTTCGTGAGCACGAGACCGGGAAGATGGATGAGCACCGATGCCCGGAGGCCGGTGCCGGCGTTCGTCGGGCAGGCGGTGAGAAAGCCGAACTCGTTGTGGAACGCGTACGGAACCCGGTCTCCAAGCTCGGAGTCGAGGGCATACACGGCGTTGAAGGCATCCGCTATCCGCAGCCCCGACTCGAGCGCCTGAACGCGCAGGTGGTCCTCCTCGTTGATCATCACGCTCGTCGCGCGCGTGAGAAATACGGCGGATCCGCTCCGGACGGGACGCTGGGCGTCAAGACCGGCCAGCTCACGACTGACGAGATGACGCTCATGGAGAAGAAGGCGATCCTCGGCGGGCATCTCGTCCACGCGCAGCATCACGCCATGATGAAGCTCGCGCATGCCTGAAATGGCCTGCTGAACCTGCGACAGGATACGAAGACGCTCCCCGTCGCGGGCTCTGCCGGCGAACGCGTAGCCCTCGAGATTCCGCGCGAGCCGGATGCGCGTGGATATCACGATGTCGGGATAGTCGCCGGACGCGTCCAGCCATCCCACCCCGCCGTCTGGCAGCAACGAGAGATCGAGCATCACTCCATCCCTCTCAGCCGGTCGCGGATGTCCGCGGCAAGCTCGAACTGCTCGGCTTCTACGGCGCGCCTGAGTCGGTCGCGCAGCTCATTGGCGGTGCCGCCGTCGGGCACCAGCGCAGAAGCAGGGGACTCGTAGCGGCGCCCCATGTGCTGCGAGCTACCGTGTACTCGCCGAAGCAGATCGCGCATGCTCTTCTCGAATGCGTCGTAGCAGTGCGCACAGCCGAGGCGGCCGGTGGATCTGAAGTCGCGGAAGGTAGAGCTGCAGAACGCGCAGCGGGCGGCGTCTCCCTGGGTCGCCTGCATCGCGTGGTGAACACTCTGCAGGAAGTCGGAGACCTGCGGCTTCGGCGCGCCGGCGGTCGTCTCCACGCCGCGCTCCGCGGCGCAGCGCTCGCAGAGATGCAGCAGGCGTACGCCCGTGCCCTCAATCTGGGTCAACTGAATGACCGCGTCGCCTTCCTTGCACACATCACAGACCATACCGCTCCCCCAACTCGGAGACGCCCCCAGTGAGCATCCCGCAACACCATACCTAACTATACGAACGTGTCACTCACAACGGTTTCGGAAAGACGGCCGCCCTCGAGCAGCAGAACCCTGCTGGCACGGGCGGCCAGCGAGCGGTTATGCGTCACGACGACCATTCCGATCTCGAGATCGTTCACGACCTCCGTCAGAAGGTCGTGCAACATCTCGCCGTTGGCGAGGTCAAGATTTCCCGATGGCTCGTCGGCGAGGACGATCCGCGGATCGGTCGCCAGCGCCCGCGCCACCGCCGTCCGCTGCTGCTCGCCGCCGGACAGCGCGGACGGGAGGTGATGCATTCTCCCGCTGAGCCCCACGCGTGACAGCAGCTCCCCGGCACGGCTCCTTGCCTCGGCGACAGTCTTCCCGGAGATCCGGAGCGGCATCATCACATTCTCGAGAGCAGTGAACTCACGAAGAAGGTGATGAAACTGAAACACGAAACCGACCGAACGGTTCCGAAGCGCAGCCAGTTGCTCGTCGTCGAGTCCGGCGATGGGCTCGCCACCGATCACGACGTAGCCGCGCGTTGGCCGCTCGAGCGCGCCGAGCACGTGGAGCAGCGTGGACTTCCCCGCCCCGCTCGCTCCGACGATCGCGACCATCTCGCGGTTATTGACAGCCAGATCCACCCCGCAGAGGACGTTGATCGTCCCACCGTCACCGCCGACGTAGGTCTTGTGCAGGTCGTGCGCTTCCAGAACCGCCATTGTCTACTCGTGCCTGATCGCGTCGATGGGATACAGCCGTGATGCCTGGATCGCCGGATAGAGAGTAGCCACCGCCGCGGTGAGGATACTCGCCATAACGATCCATACCACGTCCGCTGGCTGAGTCGCAACCGGCAGATGATCTATGAAGTAGATGGACGGGTCGAGGGGGATGAATTCGTACTTTTCGAGCGCGAACGCGCCGCCGAATCCGAGGAGCAGTCCGAGGGCCGTACCTACCAGACCGATCACGATTCCCTGGGCGAGGAAAACGCGGCGTATGGACCGCGACGGCAACCCCATCGCCTTCAGGATGCCGATCTCACGCGTCTTGTCGGCGACCACCATGGTGAGCGTACTGACGATGTTGAACGCCGCCACCATCACGATGAGAAGAAGGATGACGCCCATGCCGAGCTTCTCCAGCTTGAGCGCCTGGAAGAGCGATCGGTTCTGCTCCTGCCAGTCCACTGTCCGGTAGGGCCAGCCGAGCGAAGCGGTGATCCGCTCGGCGACCTGGCCGGCGTCCCACCGGTTGCTCGTTCTCACCTCGATGCCGGTCACGCCATTCCCGAGCGCGGCAAACTCCTGGGCCTTGTCGAGAGCGATGTACACGTAGGCATTGTCGTACTCGTACATCCCTGTCTCGACGATGCCGGTGACCTCGAACTGGAAGATTCGCGGAACGTATCCGCCGGTGACTGGATTCGCTTTCACTCCCGAGATGGAGACGAGATTGATCTTATCGCCGGGCCATGCGTTATACCGCGACGCGACGAGCTTGCCAAGCACAACTCCCCGTATCTGTCCATCGCTGCTGGCAAACCGGAAGTCCCCGGATATGAGATGCTGGCGAATGGTGGTCACGTCGGGAACGCCGCGTCCGGAAGGAAGCATTCCGACGACGTACGCCGCGCCGGCATAGTCATGGCCCGCGTTCATGCCGCCCTCGACGAGCACGAACGGCGCGGCGGCTACCACTCCCGGCTGCCGCTTTACCTTGCCGAGAACTGTGCGCCAGTCGTCAATCCTGAGATCCTCGCCATAACTGAGAACCCTGATGTCCGGGCTGCCGACGAGAATTTTTTCGCGGAGATCGCGTTGCAGGCCGTTCATCACGCCGATGATGAGGATGAGCGCGCTCACGCCGACCATCACACCGCCGATGGCGATGATGCTGATGAGCGACAGCAGGCGGGAACCGCGCCTGCTCCGGAGATATCTCCACGCAATGGACATCTCGAGGCGGTTCATTCGGGGCGCATGGTCGGAAAGAGGATGACGTCGCGAATGTTCTGTGTTCCGGTCAGGTACATGAAGAGGCGGTCGATTCCGACTCCCACACCACCCATCGGAGGCATTCCGTATTCCATCGCGCGCAGGTAATCCTCATCTACACCGGAGGCCTCCAGATCGCCCGCCGCGCGAAGCCGCGCCTGTACCTCGAGGCGCTCACGCTGGTCTATGGGATCGTTCAACTCGCTGAATGCGTTCGCGATCTCCCTGCCGTTGGCGAATAGCTCGAACCTTTCCGTGAGAGCGGGGTTTCCGCGCTTCAGCTTCGCCAGCGGGGACAGCTCGACCGGATAGTCCACGACAAACATCGGTTCGGTGATCTTCGACTCGACGAGCGACTGGAAGATTTCGTCCATCACCTTGGGCCGGCTCAGCGCTTCGGGATGCGAGACGCCAACGCGCGATGCCAGTTGCCTCAGAGTCGCGTCGTCGCAGGCCATCACGTCCGTGCCGGCGGCGTTGTTGAGCGACGGCACCCATTCGATGCGCGGGAAAGGCGGCGAAAGCCTCGGCACGCTGTCTCCCACTTCCGGCAGGCCGCGCAGTGCGACGGACACGCTGACGAGCAGCAACTCGACGCGGCCCATCATCACCTCGTAATCCGCGTATGCCTCGTAGAACTCGAGCATCGTGAACTCGGGGTTATGCGTCCGATCGATCCCCTCGTTGCGGAAATCGTGGCCGATCTCGTAGACGCGCTCGAAACCACCGACGACGAGCCTCTTGAGATAGAGCTCGTCGGCGACGCGCAGGAAGAGCGGCATGTCGAGCGCGTTGTGGTGCGTCGCGAATGGTCGCGCCGCGGCACCGCCGTACAGGGGCTGAAGCACCGGCGTCTCGACCTCGAGGAAACCCAGTTCGTCGAGAAACGATCGAATCGTCGTGATCATCCGGGAGCGCGCGACGAACAGCGAGCGCACCTCGGGATGCACAGCGAGGTCCGCGTATCGCTGGCGATACCGCTGCTCGGGATCGCTGAATCCCGAGTGACGGATAGTCTCTCCGTCGATCACTTCTTCCTTTCCGAACGGAAGCGGTCGCAGCGACTTGGCGAGCAGCTCGAAGCTCCCGACGCGAACGGTCGTCTCGCCGGTGCGCGTACGGAACAGCGGGCCCGTCACTCCGATGATGTCGCCGAGATCGAGGTGGGAGAGCACCGCGAATCGCTCGTCGCCAAGCTGATCGCGACGGAAGTAGAGCTGGATGCGCCCGCTAAAATCAGAGAGGTGCGCGAAGACGGTCTTCCCATGCGCGCGCCAGGCCACGACGCGGCCAGCGACGGAAACACGCGGCCCTTCCCCGGCGCCTTCATGCGCCGCACCGGCTGCCTGGACCGGGAGCAACGCAAGCGCTTCGGCCGCGGTGTGGTCGCGGTGATACGAATAACCGAACGGATTTACCGAAGACGCGCGCAGTGCCTCCAGTTTCTCACGCCTCGCCTTGAGGACGAAGTTGAGGTCGTCGCTCACTGGCCCGCTCCGCCGCCGGACTGTTTCAGATACGCCTCGATGAATGGATCTATGCCTCCGTCCATGACCTTCTGGACGTCCGGAATCTTCAGCCCGGTTCGATGGTCGTTGACCATCGTGTACGGCTGAAACACGTAGCTCCGGATCTGGCTGCCGAAGGTCACGTCCTGCTTGTTGGCGTCGACCTTTGCCTTCTCCTCCTCGCGGCGCTGAATCTCGGCCTGGTAGAGCTTGTTCTTCAGCATCTGCATCGCCTGCGACTTGTTCTTGAATTGCGACCGCTGGGCCTGCGATGCGACGACCGTTCCCGTCGGAATGTGCGTAATGCGCACGGCTGAGCTCGTCTTGTTCACGTGCTGCCCGCCGGCTCCCGACGCGCGATATACGTCTATCCTCAGATCCTCGTCGCGAATCTCGATGTTTATCTCTTCATTCACCACGGGATAGACGAACACCGAAGCGAAGCTCGTGTGCCGCCTCGCCGCCGAATCGAATGGCGAGATGCGCACCAGCCGGTGCACGCCTGCCTCCGGAAGAAGAAATCCGTACGCATAATGCCCGCGAATCTCGAGGACCGCGCCCTTGATCCCTGCTTCCTCTCCCTTGCTCTCGTCCAGCAGCTCCATCTCGAACCCTTTGCGCTCGGCCCACCGGGTGTACATGCGCATGAGCATCTCCGCCCAGTCCTGCGCCTCGGTCCCGCCAGCGCCGGCGCTGATCTCGACCTGCGCGTCGCGGTAGTCATCGGGCCGGCGGAGAAGCGTTCGCAGCTCGAACGAGTCGAGCTCCGATTCGAGACCCTCCACTTCAGTCTCCAGCTCCGACTCCATCTCCGCGTCCGGTGACTCGCGCAGAAGCTCGTCGAGCTCCTCAGCGCTCCTGACTCGTGCCGTCAGCTTGTCGTAGGGCTCGATCCATCCGCGGAGCGTCTTCACTTCCTGAAGGACCTGCTGCGCCGTTTCCTGCCTGTTCCAGAAATCCGGCTCCGCCATGCGCGCTTCGAACGCGCTCAGCTCCGCCCGCTTCGACTCGATGTCAAAGATACCTCCGCACTTCCGCGAGACGCTCAGCCGCGCTAGCGAGCGCGCGACCCCTCTCTCCGATCGTTTCCGCCATTCGAGTCGAGCCTGTTAAAAGATTTTCTTGCCGGCGCCGAGCACTTCGTTCAGCGACTCCTGAAAATGCGTCGTCGACCGCGCGAAGTCCGCTCCCACCTGCGCAATGTACTCTTCGTAGCTCTTCCTGATCTCGTCGCGGAACAATTCCTTGAGGGTTCCCTTCTCGAGCCCTTCGGCATGCTTGGCCGGATAATAAGCCACCATGTCCGAGACGAGGGCGCGGGAGAGGCGCCTGGCGCGCAGGCTCGGATCGCGCGCGAGAAACGGATTGATGGGCCGGCGCTCGCCGGGAGCAGGCGAGACCGGTGTGGCCGGAGTCGGCGCGCGCGTCGCCGGAGGTATCGAGACCACGGGGAAAGTCGTCGTGGGCGCGAGCGAAGGTACATCGGCCTCCGCGGCCGCGAGGTACTCGCTCGTATGCGACTCGATCAGCGGCGGTGGAGAGGCCGGGGGTGCGGGCGCCGACACGCGCGCTGGAGCTGAAGCGGGCGGAGCGGCGGTCACCGACGGCCAAGGCGTGCGCGGAGTCGGCCACAGCGGAGGAAGTGACGCGCCGAGCGGCGGCGCGAGTGCCTGAGGAGTTGCGACCCGCGGCGAGGCCGCGGGAGTAACTCTGGCTTGAGGCGCGACCGGCGTGGGACGCGACGGCCTCGACGGAATGAAGGGACCAGCGGCGGTCGGCTTCTCCGCGGGCATCGCGGGACCGGCATTGAACGCTACGCCGACCGGCTCCGCCGGCGTCATCCGCGTCGCCGGACCGGATGCGGCGATGCCCACCGGAATTACGCCGCTGCAGGTCGAGCAGCGCGCCCGTACGCCACCCGTCGGGACCTTCGCCGGATCGACCCGGTAGACTGTCGCGCACTGCCGACAACTCACGTTCATCGCTTGTCTCCACCCTTGGTTGAGCTTCCCAGAGGCGACTCGAATATCGGCGGCCGATCATCCGTCCGCGTGTCGATCGAATATACAGAGCCGCTGAGCGTCTTCGCGTATGTCTTCATCTCGGTCGCCAGTCGGCTTACCTCCCGCGGCTCCTTAAAGGTACGCTGCGCATTGGTCACGACACCAACTGAAAGTGTCATGAGCGGAACCCGGTCGAGCACGCCTCTTCTGTCCTTCCCGAAAAAATAACCTGCCCGGCGGTCCGGCTCCGAATATTGATACGGCACGAGCAGGTCGAAAGTTGAGGTGATCTCGCCGCAGATCCCGGCGATCGAGTCGTAAGGGATGATGAAGATGAAGTCGTCTCCCCCAATGTGGCCCACGAATCCACGCTCTCCGCACAGTCCCTTCACCACGTCGTGAAGAAGCATGGCGAGAATGCGGATGACGCGGTCCCCTTCATAATAACTGTACCGGTCGTTGTATTCCTTGAAATGGTCGAGGTCGGCGTAGCAGACCGCGAAAAGATCCGGCAATCCCAGGCGTCGCGAGATCTCCGCCTCGATCGCACCCGCTCCGGGAAGGCGCGTTGAGGGATGAACCCCGAGGTCCCGGTCCGATCTGACGAGGAGCGCGTCGAGCCGCCGGATACCTTCCGACTCGTCCATCCCCTGTGGCAGAACCTCGTCCGCGCCGGCGTCGAAAGCGTCCCTCACCGATTCCGCCCCGGCGGCGGCGAGGAAGAGCGCGGGAACAACCCCGGTGTACGAGTCCTGCTTCAGACGCGAGCATGCCGCAAGCGCGTCTACGCCGGCACGTCCGTCGAACAGCACAAGCCGCGGCCGGCCGCGGAGCGCGATCGCCATGAGCTCGTCGGCGGAACTCACAGAGATCGGCGGTGCCCTCTGCCTGCCCAGCCACGCCGCGACGCCGGCGGGCAGCGAGTCGCCGCCAGCCGTGAACACGATCATTGCCGGAGCCGACATCGTCGGGCTCATGCGTCAGATACCAGAGTCAGGATTGGTTCTAGTAATAGAAGAATGCAACGCCTATCACTGCATACGCCACGAGCAGGAACGCGCCCTCGAGCCAGTTCGACTCGGAATCCTGCATCACAGAGGACGCAACCGCCACCGCAACCGCAACGCTGGCGACCTCCATGACCGTGAACGCGAGATCCATCGGCTTCCCGGTGACGAGCCCCAGCAGCACCAGCAGAGGACCGACGAGCAACGCGACCTGGATCGCCGAGCCCACCGATATCGACACGGCCAGATCCATCCGGTTCTTGAGCGCCATGAGAACCGCCGAGCTGTGCTCGGCCGCGTTGCCGATGATTGGAATGAGAATCAGTCCGACGAAGAGTTGTGAAAGCCCCAGTGATTTCACGGCTTCCTCGGTGGACCCGACGAGAAGCTCCGAGAGCACGCCGATCGTGGCGCCCACGGCGATGAGCACTGTCACGGCCTTCCGCAACGACCAGCTCGACGGCGCCTGGTGGTGTGCGACGTCGCCTCCTTCGCTGAAGATCGTGCGGTGGCTGATGACCGAGTAAACGAGCGACATCGCATATCCGACGATGAGGAGCCCGGCGACCCAGACCGACATGCTGAGCGTCGCACGGCGGAGAGGATCGGGATGCAGCGCGTGAAAGACTGCCGGCATCACGAGGCCGAGCACCGCGACGACGAGGAGCGTTGAGCTCATGTCGGTAAGATTGCGGTTGATCTTCTGCGACTTGTACCTGAGACCGCCGGCCAGCTGGGCCGCACCGAGCACGAGGAGAAGATTGCCGAGGATCGACCCCGTGATTGATGCCTTCACGAGATCCACCAGTCCGGCGCTCAAAGCGAACGCGCCGATCACCAACTCGGCAAAGTTGCCGAGCGTCGCGTTGATCAGGCCGCCCACCGTGGGGCCTGTATGTCCGGCAAGCTCCTCCGTCGCCCTCCCGAGGATCCCCGAAAGCGGCACGATTGCCGCGGCACTGAGGAGGAAGATCAGCAAAGGCGAAGCGTGGAGCAGCCTGGCGGCGATCGCGAATGGCACGAAGACGAGAAGCGCGTAAAGGTATTTCATCGGGGGCAGCCTATCGGCATCCGGGCATCAGAAGACGAAGCGGAGCGACACGTACGTCGGCGTTTTTCCCGCGTCTTCCGACAGGCCGCCGAAAGTGCGCGCGATGTCGAAGAGAAGCCGGCCGGTGCCGAGCCCGAAACCGATCGCGGCATTCGCGCCGTCGGCATCATTCGCGATGTAGCCGCCGCGGAGATGCACCGTTTTCTGGTACGTCAGGTCCACGCCGAGTCTGGCGGAAGGATCGTCCGCCGTCTTCGTGGCGATGACGTCGGCCGCGGCGCGTACGTCCACGTCGGATATGTACTTCGCGAGGAATCCGAGCTGGTACGACAGGCCGACCTCGATCCGCGTCGGGAGCGGATCGGCCTGCTCGCGATCGTTCACCTGAAGCTTGGTTCCGATGTTCCGGATTGCGGCTCCGATGCGCATCGGACTGTCGCCGGAGATATCGTACTGCGCGCCGAAGTCCACCGCGCTCGATGTCGCGCTGAAAGTGGAGACATTGGCGCATTGTCCCGAGCAGTCCACGCGGTACTGGAGCCGCTTGTAGGTGACGCCGAGGCTGAGGTTCCGGCCGACTTCCGCGCCGAACGTGCCGGCGAAGAGGATGTTGCGCGGCAGCACGAGCCCGATCGGTGTACCGCCGGGATCGGTGATTTGCTGATTGCCGAAATCGAGAATGTTCACCGACGCGGCGAAGGAGCCGACCGACTTCTTGGGGACGAGCAGCGTGATGATGTCGCCTCGCGCGGCGATCGTCTCGGAATGATGGATCGCCGCCTCGCGCTTTCCCTGCCTCGCTATTGAAGCCGGATTGGACCAGATACCTTCGCTGCCGGTTCGCTCGGCGACGGTGGCCTGCCCCATTCCGACCGTTTGCGCGCCCACGGGAAGCAGGAGGAACAGCGCGCCGTCGCTGCTGGCGCTGGCCTGGGCGCGTACGGACACGGGAGCGATCGCGACGGCCGCGAAGGCCGCGAAGGCAGCGAAGGCAGCGACGGCAGCGACGGCGCCGAGCACTGCCCGGCGAATCGGCGGCCGCACGCTAGAGCGGCGACGCCTCATCGATGAGCATGATCGGGATGTCATCACGCACCGGGTAGCGCAGCGAGCAGGTATGGCAGATGAGGCTCGATTCGGCTTCGCGGTACTCGAGGTAACCTTTGCACTTCGGGCATACGAGAATCTCCAGCAACTGCGCGTCAACGCTCATGGTCGCTCATCCTTTCCGATGTGATATCCCAGCCGTTCGAGCGCGGATGTGCTTCGCCGCCAGTTGGGGAGCACTTTGACCCACATGTCCAGATACACGCTTTCGCCGATGAACGTTTCGATCTTCTTCCGGGCGGCCTGACCGACCTCGCGGATCCTCGCGCCCTTCGCGCCGATGATGATTGCCTTCTGGCTGTCCCGCTCGACGTATACGACCGCACGAATGTACACCGGTGAGCGACCCTCGCGGAACTCCTCGATTCCCACGGCGACGCTGTACGGCACCTCGTCGTGCAGCTGCTCGAGCACTGTTTCACGAATCATTTCCGCGACGAAGAAGCGGACCGACTGTGTGCTGACGTCGTCGTCGGGATAGAGGAACGGGCTCACCGGCAGCGAGTCCGCGATCTTGCGGATGAGGGCGTCGACGGACTCGCCGGTCCTCGCGGAGACGAAGATCGCGTCGGGGCGCGCGGCCTCGAGCTCGGATCGCCTGGCCGGGTTGAGCAGGTCGCTCTTGTTCAGTACTTCGATGATCCGCGCGCGCGGCGGCGAGGCGAGCCCGGCCGCTTCTTGCAGTGGGGGAGGTGCGCCGTTGGAAGCGTCGGCCAGGTATACGATTACGTCGGCGTCCCTCAATGCCCTGAGAGATGTCGAGCGCATGGATTTCTGCAGCTCGTATTTGGGCTCGAGCAGTCCCGGGGTGTCGAAGACGACCATCTGCGTGTCGTCCGCTGTGCGGATTCCGACGACTCGATCGCGGGTGGACTGGGGTTTCTGGCTGGTGATCGCGAGCTTCTGCCCGACGATGCGGTTCAGGAGGGTGGATTTGCCTGCGTTGGGGGCGCCTGCGACTGTGACGATGCCGGCTCTGGTCATTAGCTGAATCTAAACCGCTTCGGGTAGCGGGTAACGGGCGGCGGGTAGCGGGCAACGAAAAAGGCGCCACACATTACGTGTGACGCCTTTTTCAAAGGGTGCCGGCGACGGCCTACTCTCCCGCGTCCTCTCGGACGGAGTACCATCGGCGCTGCAGGTCTTAACGCTCGTGTTCGGAATGGGAACGGGTGTGGCCCCTGCGCTCTAGTCGCCAGCGATGTGTGATCGCTGGCGACTGCCAGCGATGTGTGATCGCTCGGATGTCATTCCTATGGAAGGAATGACGACGGAAGTAGTGTGATCGTGTGACTCTGAATCAACAGGTTAGACTGCGATATGCGTTTGTTCGGATTGCTTCGGCATTTAATCCGAAGACAATAAAAGAAGATCAAGCCTCACGGGCGATGAGGATCGCTGCGCTTGTAATGGATTGCTCCACGTCCACGTGCGACCTCTTGACGGGATGGTCTCTCCCGGCCCTTCAGGGAGCTCAAGGCTACAGGGAGGTTTCATCTTGGGGGTAGCTTCCCTCTTAGATGCATTCAGCGGTTATCTTCGCTTGCCCTCGCTACCCGGCGATGCAGTTGGCACCACAGCCGGCACACGAGCGGGCAATTCGACCCGGTCCTCTCGTACTAGGGTCCACACCCCTCAAACCTCCAACGCCCACGACGGATACAGACCGAACTGTCTCACGACGTTCTGAACCCAGCTCATGTACCACTTTAACCGGCGAACAGCCGGACCCTTGGGACCTGCTCCAGCCCCAGGATGTGATAAGCCGACATCGAGGTGCCAAACCGCGCCGTCGATGTGAACTCTCGGGCGCGATAAGCCTGTTATCCCCAGCGTACCTTTTATCCGTTGCGCGATAGCCCGCCCACGCGG